>JBCCLY010000049.1:0-11585 GCA_039026655.1 Cyanobacteria bacterium P01_C01_bin.38
ATGATTCTCCTTGAAATACTTTAATTCTAATTGCAGTTTGTCCGTCTTCTATAGTTGTGTAGCGTTTAATTCTGTCGCTAGGAATCGCGGTATGTCTGGGAATAATCGAATCAAATTTAAATTCATCGGGTGCAACGTAACATTCTATTCCCAAACTAAATGGTACAACATCGAGCAAAACCGTTTCTTTGACTTCACCCATCAGGATTGCAGCTTGTAAGGATGCACCACGAGCGACAACTGTCAAGGGGTCGTAAGCAGAATCTGGTTTTAATTTAAATACTTCTTCAAGGGTGCGAGGTACTGCTGGCATCAATGCACCACCGCCGATGAGTAAAACGCGATTGGGTTTTTGCTGAATTTTGAGGCAGGTTGTACGAATGCGTTGCAGCCAGGGAGATGCTAAATTTTCTAGTTCATCTCGCGTTAAAGATAACTGAATCGTGCGATTATTAATTAAATAAGGTAAGTCAATTGTCCATTGGCTTTGGGAAGAAAGTTCGATTTTGAGTTCTTCACAAGCTTGACGCAGACGGGTTGCGGCTTGACTGTTACGAGGAATTTCTTCTCCGGTGTCGGCTTTGATGAATTCGCTGAAGTGAGTATAGATAATTTCGTCTAAATCGGCACTACCTAAAGCGTTATCGCCTTCAATTTCCTGTACTTCAAATACACCCTCACCAGCTTGAATAATAGAAAGATCGAAGGTTCCGGCTCCTAAGTCGGCGACTAATATTGTTTCGGATTTGCTTTCTTTAATGCGCTGAGCAAGGCAAGCTGCCGTTGGTTCGTGGATTAATCTCAGAACGCGGATATCTGCTAATGTTCCGGCGGTTTTGGTTGCTTGTTTCTGAGCTTCGTTGAAATATGCGGGGACGGTAATTACAATATTGCTCAGGGGAATTATTGGTTCGTTTTGTTCGATAAATTCGTTTACCCAATCGGCTGGGGGTGTAGAATTCATTGCCTTAGCTGCAAGGTTAGAAACTTCAGCAGCAATCTTTTTCTGAAGATATTCCCTAGCAACTTCACGAGCAAAGTTAATAATCCGGGCTGAAATTTCTTCGGCACGATATTCAACACCAGCTGCTTTAAATTTACGATTAGTTCCCATCTCCCGTTTGGCTTTGGTAATGATAGCGCGGGGAGATTTACTCAATAATTCCGGGATTGGTACTCCGATTAGCTCTTTTCCCGAACTATCTATGGCGAATATAGAAGGAATTTGTCTTTGTCTTCCCCGCTCAACCACTTCCGGCTGCCACCGATTGAGATTATAAAGACTAACCACGCTGTTAGTAGTACCCAAATCCAAGCCAATTGCATTAATATAGTCAGCCAAAACTTTCCGAGTTGCAGTTTTCACCCATGCATCAGCCTGCCCTTCAAAACGAGCGCGATCGAGTACTTCAATAGCTGGAAGCTCGTTGGCTGCCATATCCAGCCATTTTTTACCAACCAAACCTTGCTCCGCTAAATCTTTTATCCGCCGCCAAAATCGCGCTTTTTGCTCGGCAGATTGTCCCGATGTAAAAGCTTTTGTCGCACACAATTCGGCTAGCTGCTCAACTTTACCAGCTTGCGTAAGTAAATCTTGGAAGCGACTATCAAAAACAACTTCTTCATCATTCAACTGTTGCTTGCGTAACTCCGCAGCCCGTAAAAACTCACCAGCATTTTCGTAAAGATTAATTGCCTTATCAATATCTTGCAACTGCTCGTAAACCGAAGCAGCCATATAAAAATCGCCACCTTGTTCGAGCAATTCTGCTTTTTTTCTGGGTTCCACATCATCAGCAGCATCCAAAGCAACCAAAGCTTGTCCAAATGCATTCGCTTTTTCAAACAGCACCGAAGCACCAAAATAATCTTCAGCTTTTTCGGCTTGTAATCCAGCTTCAAGATAATTTCCCGCAGCTTCTTCCATCAAACTCCAGCGTTTAAATAAATCCGTATTTTGCAACTCAGCTTCAAAAGCAGAGCGAGCGGTTTTCACGGCTGACGATAACAGATGCTCGATGCGTTGAGCTTCCGCAGTTTGAGATTTTTCCTGCCATGCATCTGCTACAGTTTTCAATAACTTAGCAGCTTTGGTGTATTCCTTATCTTCAATATGTTGTCTAACTGTAGAATCTAAATTACTACGAATATCTTCAATCCAATCATCATTAATATTCGGACGATATTTTATAGCAAGCGCCAATTCACCAAGTTTTTCATAGCAATCGCTGACACCTGTAAAATTATCTGCCTTTTGAAAGTTTTCTACAGCATCTATATAATTGCCTTCCTCATACAAACTTTCAGCCACTTTCTGATGAGATTGAGCTATAACACTTTCATCACCCAACCGATTTGATAGCGCCAGAGTGCGAAAAGCGATTTCCTTACCGGAAAGATGCATCAAATAATTAATCGCACTGCGGTAATCCTTATTTTCTTCCGCTATATCGGCAGCTTCAAGATAACGTTCTAAAAGCGCGTAAACCTGATGATTTTGAGGAACTTCATTCGGCTTTAACTGCTCAAAAAATCCCTTCCAAGCATCAACCAATTCAAAATTATGATTTTCTAAAAAAGTATTAATAATTAGCGAAAGTTCTTCCCCACTAAGAAAACTTTGCTTATAACGAGATAATAATTTAGTTAATAAAAAATTGCCTTCCCCAACTCTTGCCACCTGCAAACATATTTCTTGCTCAACTTCCCGTATTGACGAAGATTCGTTTAATCTTTGCGAAAGTCGCCATGCAGCATCCAGATTTTGGCAGTTTTGCGGTTTTGCATCTAATAAAAACGAAATTGCTTGTCCGATATCAGAGCTACCGCTTGAATTTCCTTCTCCCAAAAGCGAATCAAACTTGAGAATAACATCAGTAAGTTGATGGCGATCGCCCTTAGATTTACTGCATTTTCTTGCCAGCGATAAAGCCTTAGTATAAGTCTGCCAAGCTTCCTGTTTTTTCTGAGGAGTCTGTAATTGCTGCTGTAAAGTTTTACAAGTTCTTGCTAACTGCTTTGAAGGCTCCCTCAATCCCTGTAACTTTCTTACCAACCTAAGTAACGGTGCAGACAAAACCCGCGATAACTTCTTTAAACTTAAAAGCCAATTAGACATTTTCTTTTAACAAATTATTTAAATAGCTTAGTAGGAAAAGCCTACTTAAATTTCACCTTAATAAAAACTTTTTACTCGAATCTAAATATATCTTTACGTTTATACTGTTAAATTGTGATTATAAATACATCTATTTTCAACTGCTTATAAAAGTATTTGTAGGGTGTGTTGTCGCGAAGCCGCGCAACGCACCTTTTCAACAACGTTCCAAAGCTGCCGCACGTACATATCTATTATTATCTTTAGCCAAATGTTGTAAAGTATTGAAAGAAGTTTGAGGATGTATGGCGATTATATAGCGTTCAATCCATAATATAGAATCAGCATTTTCTTCGAGGAAAATTGGCGAAGCATTAGGAGTTAATAAAAGTAGTAAACCACCTAAAGAATAGTTTTCTATACCAAATATCTTGCGAAACAATCTTGAAAAAGCTTCTCTAGTAAAATTGGGATTTTTTAATATTGCATAGCGAACTTCTTTATCAGAATCTTCAGCTAGTTTTTCTAAAATATGTAATGGTGTTTTATCATTTCTCGCAACGTTATAGCGCACTCCATAGTCAATATCTTCAGCTAGCATTTCTAAAATTTCAACATCACTATTTGGATGTTGAGCAACATGAGCAAGTATACGGTTATTATCTGCACGTAGAGCTATTTTTTTTAATATTTCTGTTGGTGTATTATCTAAATATGCTAAGTAATCGTCATTTCTATAGTTTTGAGCTAAAACCTCGATCTTTTTACTGGATAGAATTGGATTATAGGCAATATGTTCATTGACAGAAAATTTATTTTGGCTAGCCAACCTTTTTAATATCGATGCAGGAGTACTAGGATTTTTCTTTATAGCATAGTGTATTTCCCAATCATCAATATTAGCTATTTGAGAGAAAACTTTCATAATATAGAGGAGAACATTTTTCAAATAGATTAACTAAATGTGTTAAAGAAGTTTTAGGATTAATTAATATAGATAATACAATTCTCCTATCTGTTTGCTTTGATGCATAATCTAATAAAGAATCGGGTATATGTTCGGATTTTAAGAGATTTATTAATGTTTCATCTGGAGTTTCTTTTACTAATTCTGGGTTTGAGGCAAATAATTGATAAAAAATAGGATTTGATAATATTTCCTGGGGAGATTCAAGTATTAACTCCCAAACAAGATCGATAGGTACGTTAGGATTTGAAGCTATATTTCTTCTTAGTAAAGGATTATATATTCGATATAATTTAGCTAATAATTCTGGTGGAGCAGCAGGATTTTTTACGACGATTGCAGCTAACTTTCCATTCATTCGCGCTAACTTTTCTAAACGCTCGCTAGATGTATGCTGACTAGCTGCATCTTCCTCTCTTATTTTGTCGTACATATTATTTTTTATTCTTGCTGCGGATTCATCTCACAAGCAAGTAAAGCTGCACGTACAGTTTTACCTTCTCCCACTGCGCTTTAGATTACACAGATTTTATTACTTGAATCTTGAACTGTACTACATATAATTCAGGACTTATTTAACCGCAACCAAAAAGTAGGCATTCCCAACTCTCAGATCCCCCCAACCCCCCTTATAAAGGGGGGCTTTACGTAGGATGTATATTTATAGAAAAGGATTCAACAATTTCAAAGAATAGCTTTATTATTCCCAGACAAGAATTTATTTTTATTTTGCTAGGAATAAATATCTTTAAGGAAGTGGGGAAGTAGCACAGTAGGAAAAAATCCAACTACCAACTACCAACTACCAACTACCAATTCCCCATGCCCCATCCCCAATTCCCTAATTACTGCTTCTCAAAACTATTACCAATCAATTCGTAAATCTCTTTGAGATGCTCAACTTCCAAAGAAGCAATTAACTCTTCTGCTGCTTTCTTCGGATTGCTGCGGGGAACAGTTAACCATAAAGGTTCATTAATTCCACCAGAGGGCATTTTTTCCGCCCATTCTTGAGCTTGTTTTCTTCCTTCATCTGAAACTTGGTAAATACCTCTTTTCCCCTCAACTGCGGGTTCAATCCAACCTAAATCCAACCAGCGTTTTTTCCATTTGTAGGCATTCTTAATATGAATATTCAATATTTTTGCAATTTGATGCACGCTAATCGAATTATTATCTTCGCAATCTTGAATCACTTTGGAGAATCTTTGCAAATATTGCTCTATATCTCCCCAACTTCTGCTTTTATCTTCTTCGCCTTCAACAATTTTGTCTTGATTCAATTCTAAATCCTTTAACATTTTCTCGATGATTTCTGGAGATGAACCCAATCCCCAAGGTTGTTTCGCTTTACAAAATTCTGCATACGAGGAAAAAGCTTCGCCATCTTCGTTCGTTAGCTGACTATATCCCGAATGTTCTTCTATTAAGGATAGCCAACTTCGCAACCGATCAACATCGCTGACACCATCATTCAAAAAAGACTGTATTTGCAATCGCACGGCGATCGCCCAAGATTGAGAACCTAGAGGCGCTGCTAAATCACCAGGTTCTGAGGGCGTTAATGTGTTTACCTTGGAAGTATTTGCGTTCACATGCACTCCAGAAATCATCAAACTCCTAAACTTCTTACATTATCAAATTTTATTACCTTTAACTCATTATCTACTATATATGGTCAAGATAATTTCTAGATAGTTCTTATTATAGTAATAAAGTACTATTAAAACCTGCTTTAATTAATTATTTTTCATCTATCTAGGTTTGTAGTTCCGAATGCGCGTTCTAAGAGCGATAAATCGCTTACTATAAACTCTTTTTCTCCTTCCCCTTTGTTTTCACGAATATAGTAATTCCAATTAATTTCCGTAGTGCGTTCACGTAGTGTGCGCGGAGCGTATGCATCTTGCTCGCTAGCATCGAGCGAGCAAGATGCTCGCACTACGACACGCTGAGCCGCACGCGACCCGGGAACGCTAACGCACTACCATCTGTTTTTTTCCGCAGGAATGACTATACTTTCCACTTAAATAAATCTTACATCTTGTAGCAGTTTCAGAAACCCGGTTTCTTGTCGGTTAAATAACGAGATATTCGTATTTTCACTTTAGAGAAACCGGGTTTATTTTAGCTTGTTGCGAATGGTGCAAGATATCAGATAAATTAAACTTCGGTTTATTTAGTTTAAAATTTATGAATAATAGTAAATAATAGTGATTTAATACTTACTATATAGTCATTATCAATAAAAATCTTTGCAAAACTTACCATAGAATAATTATCAGTTTAAATAACTCAAATTATCTTCTAAGTAAGTAAACACAAATAAACTGAACCATATCACATTCGGGTAAATTAGGTTAAAAACTTACTCCCTACTCCCTACTCCCTACTCCCTACTCCCTACTCCCCATTCCCTCTTTCCATAAAAATAAAGGATGAAGAACCATTATGAGTTAACTTCACCCTTTATATTAAATTCTGAAAAATAATTGCTTAACGGAACATACTGCTCACAGAATTATCTTCGTGAATCCGCCAAATAGTCTCTCCTAAAAGGTTGGCAACTGAAAGCCTTACCAGTTGAGGAAAGTTTTTAGCGTTATCAAAAGGAATTGTATTGGTGACAATTACTTCTTCAAACAAACCCTCAGACAGCCTTTCTACCGCAGGTGGAGAGAAGACAGCATGAGTCGTACAAGCATATACCTGACGCGCTCCTTCTTTACGCAGTAAACGCGCTCCCTCACAAATGGTTCCGGCTGTATCAATCATGTCGTCTACCATCACGGCTGTTTTGCCTTTAACGTCACCAACGACATTCAAGACTTCAGCAACATTATGTGCCTGACGACGTTTATCGATAATCGCTAAAGGTGCATCATTGAGCTTTTTCGCAAAGGATCTAGCTCTTGCTACACCACCCACATCGGGAGAAACAACCACAATATCTGACAACTCTTTACTTGCCAAATATTCCAGAAGTACTGGAGTGCTGTAAACATGATCTAAAGGAATATCGAAATAACCCTGTATTTGTGCAGAGTGTAAATCCATTGCCAAAATCCGGTTTGCACCTGCTTGAGTAATCAAGTTTGCAACCAGTTTGGCGGTAATTGACTCTCTTCCTGCCGTCTTTCTATCGGCACGAGCGTAGCCATAATAAGGAATTACTGCTGTTATCTGCCGTGCAGATGCTCGACGACAAGCGTCAATCATCACTAGCAATTCCATTAGATTATCGTTCACAGGATTACAAGAGGGCTGGATTAAGTAAACATCACAGCCCCGAATTGATTCCTGTATTTGAACGTAAAGTTCTCCATCTGCAAATCTTTTACGAATCATTGGCCCCAAATCCATACCCAAATAACGGGCTACTTCTTGGGATAATTCTAAATTCGCAGAGCCAGAGAACAGTCTTAGACGATGATTTTCTGATAGCCCCGGTATAGCTGACTTGACTTTTAAAGTGGCAGTACTCAGCACAGCAGACCCTCGTTGTGCATTCATTGCAATATTATCACGCGATTATTTTGACTTATTCAACTTAAATACTTATGCATAATTAAATATGGTTTGTTTCAGGGCTTTGATTTATGCGCTGAAACATTCTGACCTAAAACTATGCATTGATGTAAATTTTAATCACCCCAAAGACAAACAAACCACTGTCAGCTTAACTGATATTAACTTTGCTGACTAGACCCATTTATTGGCTTTTTTGTTCTAGAGAGAATAATCATATATCAATACTTATTAAGCTTCAACCTCCTATTTTCATGGTTTTTATACCGGATTAAGAATTACGCTTTGAGTAATTTAAGCATGATACATTTTTCTATAGGGTTAAATTTCATTAAATTTGCAACAGTTTATAGCCCAAATTTCCACAACAATATTGTCGATGCTTGCAGGCGTAATCGTTAATTAACAACCATTACATTAATGTATTGATATTTTTGAGTATAAGTACTTGTATTCTAAAAATTTTATAATAATTAAATATTTTATAATATTAATGCTCTGATTAATAACTGATTATGTTTTGTTTAAGGAAAGCCAAATTTACTTATTGTAAGTAGATTGGCGTTGAAAATTGTAACTATGACAAGGGAGTAGGGAGTAGGGAGTAGGGAGTAGGGAGTGGGTAGGGAACCCTTAAAAGTTTTTTCGCTCTTATAACTTTTAAGGGAAGCCGTGGCAGTAGAAATAAGGGTTTTAAGCCAATTTACATTCTGTAACATACTTCTGCTTATTTGTGCCGACTTACTTACTTGCTTTTCATCCCTTGAGAAACTGTGAAACAAATTTATTACTCCAGTAATACTAAAGTACTAAATGAGTAGGCACAAATAAACTGAACCATGTCACCTGACGGTAAATTAGGTTAAAACCCTTACTCTTACTTGCTACTCCCTACTCCCTACTCCCTACTCCCTTGAAATTTTTTTCTAAAGGTAACTTGTCTACCTTTTGACACATTCATAAATAAAACAAAATGTAAAAATAAATAAGCAAGCTATTTTTCTGTTTGCTATACCTTACTGCGTCACCGATCTGCTTTTATCAGTTCGATGGTTAGGTTCTATGTATAATCCTCTAATTCATCTGTTACACAAACTCTATTAATTATGCAACCACCAATTAATGCTGGTACTATATTACAAAATCGTTACAATATCATTAAAACTTTGGGTCAAGGAGGATTCGGTAGAACTTACTTAGCCGAAGATCAAAGGCGTTTTAACGAACTTTGCGCGATTAAAGAATTAATTCCGAATACGACGGGAGCTTCTGCTTGGGAAAAAGCTCAGGAACTTTTTGCAAGAGAAGCGGCTACTTTGTATCAAATTAAGCATCCCCAGGTACCTCAATTTCGGGAAAGATTTGAGCAAGATCGAAGATTATTTCTAGTACAAGATTATGTAGAAGGTAAAACTTACTACGATATACTCCAAGAGCGTAAAGCAATGGACGGTGCTTTTACCGAAGGCGAAGTATTACGATTGATGCGCTCTTTATTGCCGGTACTCGACTACATTCACGGTAAAGGAATCATCCACCGCGATATTTCGCCGGACAATATTATCATGCGTGAAAGCGATAAATTGCCAGTATTAATTGATTTTGGTGTGGTGAAAGAATTAGCTACTAAGTTAAATGCACCAAACCAAACACCTCAAACTTTTGTTGGTAAACCTGGTTATTGCCCCAGCGAACAAATTCAAACGGCACAAGCATATCTTAGTAGCGATTTATATGCATTAGCAGTGAGCGTAATTGTTTTACTAACAGCCAAAGAACCCGCAGAATTATTTGATGACAACTTATTAACTTGGAATTGGCAGCGTTGGGTAACGGTAAATCCGCGATTTGCTCAAATATTAAATCGAATGTTGAGTCACAAACCCGGAGGGCGCTATCAAAGTGCCAGCGAAGTTTTAGAAGTGCTAGGTAGTTTGAATCAACCTACCGCCGCAAAACCCGATGTATCAAGAATGCAAACAGTAGCTGTCGGTCGCAAACCAGAACCAGTGCAGCAGCCGGTAGCACCACCTCGTCGTCAACCACAGCAGGTAATTCCGCCACCAAAAGACCCGATGATAGATAGTCCGATATCAGTAATAGTAGTAGGTGCGGCGGTAGTATTATTGGCTGGATTGGGTTCTTGGGCTTTAGTTACAACTATTAGAAATTCATCTAATTCTCGACCGGAAGCACCTCCACCACAAACCTTTGCAACTCCATTTGTTACCTCAACACCCGAACCAACTGAACCAGATGTTTTTAGCAAGCGATTGAATTTTGGATTTTCCGATACAGTTAACGTCAAAGATAGTTTAAAAGAAAATCAAACCGTTCAGTATACCTTTAGAGGTGATGAAGGGCAGGTACTGACAGCAGTTTTAGTTGAAGAAAATGGTGTTTCCCTAACGGTATTGGGGCCAAATAGAGAAATTATTGATAACGTAGCGCGGCAGGTAAGCTCTTATAAAGGGGAGTTACCTTTTAGTGGTAGATACACAATTGAATTAAATAATCTTCCACAAATCAAGCAAGCCGAATATAACTTAAAAGTTACTTTAAGAGATCCAGTAACTGCACCCCCAGTTGAACCCACACCAACGCCAACACCTGATGCAGAAGAACCCACACCCGATGTAGAAGACACACCAACACCATCAGCAGAGAAAAAGCGCAGACGACCAAATATAACTCTTCCAACCAGTTTGCCAACTAGTATTCCAACTAGCATTCCCACTCCCAAAATTCCCAACATCAAACCACCATCAATTAAATTTCCTCCCATAAAAAGACCAACTCCTACTCCACAAGAAAGAAAACCGGAAGTAGAGCCAACGCCGGAAGTTGAGAGTAGGGAGTAGGGAGTAGGGAGTAGGGAACAGGGGTTCGTAGTTGGGACTTTAGTCCTAAATCCGAGAGCTATAGTGATTCCAATTAATTTCCGTAGTGCGTTAACGCAGTGTGTCCGACAGGACATGCATCTTGCTCGCTAGCTGTCAGCGAGCAAGATGCTCGCACTACCAATCATATGTTTTTTATTTGGAAGGGAGCATCCCAATTTTGCACAATAAAGATTTTAGTTGTCATTGCGAACGAAGTGAAGCAATCTCAAAGTGTTGCGATTGCTTCACTTCGTTCGCAATGACAGATAATATTTTTACACATTTGGGATGCTCCCATTTGGAATGACTATAAAGCTCCTACTACAAACCTTTTTACCTCTCATAACTAATGTGGTCAAATAGTAGTTATTGGGGATAATAATTCTTATTTCTTAATTTCTTAATTTCTTAATTTCTTACTACTGCCTACTCCCTATTTCCTACTCCCTTGCATAAGTAAGATTGTAAGATAATCTAAAATCTAAAATCCTGTTAGCGAAAATCTAAAATTGCTTAAGACATTATTTATAACTGGAACCGATACCGATGCGGGTAAGACAGTTTTTACCACAGCGCTCGCTGCTTATTTACAAAAATATCGTCCCCAACAAAGTTTGGGAATCATGAAACCACTTCAGTCAGGAGTCGGCGATCGCCAACTTTATCAAAGGCTATTTTCACTATCGCAATCGGAAACGGAAATTACGCCTTTATATTTTCAAGCACCTTTGGCACCTCCCCTAGCAGCAGCCAAAGAAAATCGCGAAATAGATTTGAGTATAGTATGGCAAACTTTTACTCAGCTACAGCAAACCCGCGATTTCCTTTTAGTAGAAGCTTTAGGAGGATTAGGTTCTCCCGTAACAGATGAATTTACGGTAGCCGATTTAGCCGGAGAATGGCGTTTACCTACAGTATTAGTTGTACCCGTAAGATTAGGAGCAATTTCTCAAGCAGTTACAAATGTAGCTTTAGCAAAACAAGCCAAAGTAGAATTATTAGGAATTATTTTAAACTGCTGCTCCGAAATGACACCAGAACAAATCGCCGATTGGGCACCAGTAGATACCATTGAATCTTTTACCCATATTCCCGTCTTAGGTTGCTTACC
>JBCCLY010000050.1:0-11539 GCA_039026655.1 Cyanobacteria bacterium P01_C01_bin.38
AAATTTTCCGCTCGCATTCTGGCGTTGAATTTATCTAAACCGAAATAAATTGCATCAGCACCATTTTCTACAGCAGCTTTGGCGCATTCCCAGTTACCAGCAGGAGCGAGAAGTTGGGGTAATTGTTGTGAGGAGTTGGTTGTCATGGCGGGTTGGGGGAGTGAGATAACACCATTTGTGATTGTAGCGTTGGTGGTAGAGGATAGTGCTATATGCGATAAATACTTATAGTCTGTAGAATGATATTTATAAATAAAGATGAATGATATTCAACTACAGTTATATCGGATAGTTAGTAATTTAAAACGGGAGCATCCCAATTTTGCAAATTGAACGAAATGTTGCTTGTCATTGCGAATGAAGCGAAGCGTAATTAAGCAATCGCAACGGTTACATTTTGCGATTGCTTCGCTTCATTTCATTACGCTCGCAATGACAAAAAATATTTTTACACATTTGGGATGCTCCCATTTAAAACCTACTCAAATAGCTCTTCTCTTAGAAATGGCAAGAGCTATGACAGTAGAGATTGAAGAATACGTGAATGACAATAGCGATATAATATCTTCTGAATTTGCGATAAACTTCTCTAATCGTCTTTTAATTCATCACGCTACTCATACAGAAAAATTTGGGAAAAAAGCATTTGAATACGCTTTTGCTAATGCATCAATTGCAACAGGTAAATCGGCGCAAATAATATCTAGTTCAACTAATCCAGGCACAGATGTTGTAGTAGACGGAATTAATTTTTCTCTGAAAACGGAAGCTTCAGCACGAATTAATCGAAAAAAGATTACAATTTCAAAACTAATGGAAGCTCGATGGATTCGAGAATGTAATACTCGTGAAGATTTTGCAAATGGTGTAGTAAATCGCGTTGTCAGACATTTGCAACAATACCAACGTATTTTGATTTTAAGAGCATATAATATATCTCGAAACCAAATCAAATACGAATTAATAGAGATTCCCCACAGCTTACTGTTAGAAATAAGAAATTTGACTGCAAATGATTTTACACAGAAAACAGTAAATGGTAGTTGCAGAGCTTATGTATATATTGTTGAGAAAAAAGCATTTACTTTAAGCTTAGATGGCAGCGTTGAAAAAGTTACGATTTTAGGCTTGGATACCGATTTATGCTTGTATCATGCTTCGTGGATTATTCCAATTTTTATTGAAGAACATGATTAAATAAAGATAGTTGAAAATAATCATTTTTCTTCGATACCGTTTCAATATCTTCGGATGTTAAATGGGTATCTGGAAGAATAATTGAATCAATTGATGGTTTCTCATTATTCAAAATCCATTCGCAAAGTTTTGCTAACTGATAAGAAATAAGTGGAGGAACAGCATCTCCTATTTGTCTGTAAATATTCGATATACCAGAAGCAACAAATTTATAATCTTTAGGAAATCCTTGAAGGATAGACATTTCCCTAATTGTACAAAGACGATTTTGTTCGGGATGAGCGTAACGCCCGTTACCAATATGAGAACATTCTCGTTTGATTGTTACAGCGGGTTTATCCCAGCATAAACGTCCATATACATCTGGATGCGAGCCAAATTTACCTTGAGCAATATAACGTAACATTGCAGGAGTTAAAATTCTTTCTGCTTCTGGATAATCTTTAATATCCCTCCAAGAGCCTCCATTTTTAGGAATTAATTGTAATCTTCTTAGATTAGTTAAAGAAGAAAAATTCGGTGCAAAATGTAAAGCATCATCTGGAATAATTTCTCCCGCATCTACAGGTGGCAAATTATAAATAGCTCTTCTAACATGAGTAGCTTCTGAATTTACCTCAAAACCAGCCCATAATTCATCTAAAGTTCTTAGCTGTAAATCTTTTTTAACCGCAAGAATAAATGCTCTTTCTCTACGTTGCGGAAGTCCAAATTTATTAAGTAGATGAACTTCACCGCAAACTTTATATCCTAGTTGAACAAGTTTTTCTTTAAGTTGTTTGTAATGGTGACTAAACTTTCCAACTATTAGCTCCCTAGCATTTTCCATTAAAAATATTTCTGGCTTAAATTCTTCTACAAATAAACCGCAACGAGTCACCAGTGAATTACGAGCATCGTCTACTAAATGGTTGTTTGGTAAAGTTCTAGAAAACCCCGTACAAGGAGGACAAGCAATTAATATAGTTGGTTTTTCACTATTTAAATTTGGAGTGATAATATCTCTTAAAGTCTTTGGCTCTAATAATCTTAGATCGGCGTTTATAGGTTCTATACCAATATTTTCTTGATAGCTAAGATTGCATTTCAAAGAACCTTTACTACTGCTTGGTTTAGCAATTTGGGCATCAACAGCAGCTACTACTTTAAAGTTTGGATGAGCGTGGAAACCATAACTCATTCCCCCCGCACCTGAAAATAAATCTATTACAGTCCACTTGTGATTTAAAGATTTTTGCATATGAATATATTGTTTATCTTGACTATAAACATTATCATTTGTGGATATAAAAAATAAACTTAACTATTAAACTTCTTTATCATCGCTTTTCAACTCAACCGCTTCAAACTTCACCTTACTATACAAATCTTCCAGCGAAATCTCAAAAGGTAAACTATTAAAATTAATATTCTCATCTTCCTCATCGTATTCGCGCAATACCCATTGTTTCTTTCCAGTTTTAAAATACTGTTCTACACGAATTTTAGTTTGGTCAATTAACAAATATTCTTGAAAAGATTCAATGGTACGATAAGTCTCAAATTTTCCTTCTTTGTCGTAACCTTTTGTCGATTTGGATAAAACTTCTATAATTACTTGTGGATTTAAAATTGTATCGGTACGGTTGTTATAATATTCTGCTTCACCAGCCACAATCATCACGTCAGGATAAGTGTAAATGCGTCGTTTGGGTATCCACAAACGCACGTCACTTATAAAAGCTTCGTAATTTTCTTGTTTAAAAGCAAAGTTAGCAGCAGAATATAAATTACCTGCTATACGATTATGATTTGTAGATGCACCTGCCATTGGAATAATTTCTCCGTCAATGTATTCGCTTTTATTCTCAGCAGTTTCTTCTAATTTCAGATATTCTTCAGGGGTGTAATAGCGCTGTTTAGTTATTTGCATGATTGGGAATGAAATAATTATATTTGTTTTTCAAAAATATCTATAAATCATATAAACTTTTAAACCAATTAAAAAACATTTCCGCTTTTGGATGCTTTGGATTTAAAATACGTTCTTTTATCGCTTGATGTAACTGTCTACCAGGCTCATCTTGCCAAGCTAGCCAAGTATAAATATTAGCTTTATCAAAGTGAGAATTTTTAAACGCTGCACCTCTATTTTTGGCTTCTTTAACTACTTCTTGAGCGTATTGCCAAATCGATTTATTTTCATCTGTAATCATATATCCCAAGAAAGTTTCTAACATTCCTTGTTGTTGATTATCCGGCATTACCCATACACCAAATTTAATGGCATTAGTTTCGTGAATTAATCCTGTCTCCGGTAATTTTTCTGGAAAGTCAACAATACTTTCTAAGCAAGCATTTCTTATACTTGTCCAACATCCCGAAGGGTTATCATCTGCATCTACAATTAAACCCAAATTAGTTAAACCAGAAGCTTTTAATTCAGTTCCAATAAAATCTGAATCTATAAATTGATTGCCACCATAAACTTCAATATCAACAATCGCAGTATCTCTTGTTTCTCCCCAAGATATTCCTTTAGCTTCAATAAATTCTGGTATAACTCGTTTATCTTGTTCTCCTTCTACTATCAATTTTTTTGCAATATATTTCTTCTTCTTTGCCATAAAGTCATCGCACCTCAATTTCTCTTTCGGCAGCGATAACAATTTCGCGTTGGTTAAAAGATACTGCTATATTTTTATCTTTTTCTACACGTTGAATCGTAATTCCATCTTCAGCAGCATCTACTTCTCTAGCAATGCTTGCTAAACTTTTCCAGCAGTCACTATTATGTGTAGTAGCAAAAACCTGTACGTTTAATCTTTTGGCTGTTTCCCAAACTAACTTCCACATATCTGACATAGCAGTAAAATGAAGTCCGGTATCAATTTCATCTACAAATAATACCCCATCTTGAGCGCACACAATCGCTAAAGCAAGTCCGAGCATACGCCATACACCATCTCCCATACTACCGATTGGTACCCGCTGATTGCGATCGGAAAGACGTACAACAAAACCACTGCGAGATTCAAAAGAATTTCTGATTACATAAGGATTAACAGAAGCAATTCTTTCTATATCAGGTTCTATCGTTTGAAGTGCCTCTAAGATAAGTTTCTCATCATTGGTAAGTGCTACTCTGTCAAAAAGTTCAATCATTCTTTGGGTAGTTAAAGATGATGATGTAACAAACTGATTCTTTAAATCTCTAGAAGAATGATACACAACATCTACATCAAGACAACGATTCGGTGAAAGAAGTATTTTTCTTTCTTTTGAAAGATTGACATAAGTCCACTCTACAGAAAACTCTAGTTTTTCCCAATTATTGAAAAACTCATTATCAATTGTGAAACTAACTTGTTTCTCAAATTCGTTTTTGAGGATTTCTATTTGTTTAATTGTACTTTCTGGAAGATTATAGCTAGAAGTATGAACAGCACCTTCAAAATCGTTTATCAACTTCAATAGTGATTCTGGATGTCTTACTATTGATAAATTTAGTTGTTCGCTATTATTATCTTGTCGCATACCTGATATGGACAATTTTGTCTTAGGTTCGATTTTACGTTCATGAAAAAGGTGTTTAATATCGAGTTCACGACTTTTTTTATCATTATCATCCCAAAAATATTCACCTCGATGAATCATCATTTCACTGAGTGGTTCAAGGTTAGTTCGCGAACATAAAAGTTGAATTGCTTCTAATATCGATGTTTTACCACTATTGTTTTCACCAACAAGCAAGTTGACTCTACCAAGCTGCTTAAGCTCAAAGGATTCAAAACAACGGAAATTTTCTATCTTTATATTCTTAAACATATTTTTTATGGCAAGAGTTTAGAACCAATGCTATGACCAATATTAAAGCAATAGTTTGCGGTAATTCAATAAACATCTTGTCAGTGCATAACTAACAATTCAAAATCCCTTCATCCCCTTCACTCCCACAACCTCCTCCCTTCTTTCCCCTTCAACCTGTGATGAGTATCTTTCAACAAACCGGGAATATCCAATTCTTCGGGACACTTCGGTAAACATTCCCCACATTCATTACACCGACTACCTTTCATTCCAGGAAACCAATGTCCGGCATTTTCAAACATTCCATAACGATATTTTCCGTAATCTGTCATCTCGTATGCAACCGCTAAATTCCGCAGTCGCAATACTTCAGGAATGTTAATATTTTCGGGGCAGGGTAAGCATTCATAACACTGACTGCATTTTTCTGCTTCTAAAACTGTATTTTGATGCTTTTCTAATTTCTCAAATACCGCAATCTCTTCTAAACTAAGTTCCCCGTGTTTATCGGCGGCTTTTAAGGGTTCAATTAATTCATCGGGGGTTGCAGCACCGACACTTAATGTTGTTATACGAGAGTCACTGAGTAAAAAACGATAGTTTAATTCTAGGGGAGAAAACGGATAAGTTAATTCTTTTAATTTTTCGGGTGGTGTATATAATCTTCCTCCTTTATCGGCAGGAGAAATGATAAAAATACCCATATCTTTTTCTGCTGCTAACTTTATCGCAGCAGCATTACGCTGAAAAAAATAGTAATAATGTAGATTGATAAATTCAAAAAAATCTGTATCAATCGCTGCCAAAATTATTTCTAAGGGTGCATGAGTAGAAAAACCTACGTGACGTACTCTACCGTACTTTACCGCTTCCCGTACCGCTTGCATACAGCCATTTTTAGCCATTACCCACTCAAGATGCTGCCAGGTATTCAAACCGTGAATACCCAAACAATCAAGATAATCTAGCTGCAAATTTTTCAAAGATTTATTGATGCACCGACGCATGGTATCGGCATCAACTGTGGGTGGAATTTTACTAGTGATATGTAGCTTGTCGCGAGATACACACAGCCCTGCTTCAAGCGCTTTACCTAAATACTCCTCACTTTTACCATAACCACTAGCAGTTTCGATATGATTAATCCCTTGCGCTACTGCTTCACTAATAACTCGTGAAGCATTTGCGGGTGAAGCAGTGGAGCGCATTGTTCCCAAGGAAAACACTGATAAATATAGACCTGTTTTCCCAAAGCGTCTGTATTGCATCTTTTATAAAGTTAGGAGTTAGGAGTTAGGAGTTATGAGTTAGGAATTAGGAGTTAGGAGTTAGGAATTAGGAATTAGGAATTAGGAGTTAGGAATTAGGAGTTGGAAACACTGTACGTGGAATAAGTACTTTATCTATACTACTTAAAACTCATATACACCTACACGTTTACTCTTCTTCGCGCTCTAGCTAATAATTCAATTCTTAACTCATAACTCATAACTCTTAACTCATAACTCATAACTCATAACTCATAACTCACAACTCTTAACTATTACTAGTGCTATCACCAAAACGCTTGATTAAATCTTCTGGACGGAGATTAGAAACGAATTCCCGGAAAGCTTCTCTTTCGGCTTCATCTGCATCTCTATCTACCGGAATTGAAGCTTCTGCAACCACTTCTTCCATTACCCAAATCGGCGAATTTGTCCGCAACGCAACGGCGATCGCATCGCTAGGACGAGCATCAATTTCCTTATGGGTCTCACCTTGCTTTAAAATCAAAGATGCATAGAAGGTGTCTTTTTGCAGGGTGTGAATAACAATTTTATCTAAAACCATATCCCACCCCTCTAGGACATTCACAATCAAATCGTGAGTTAACGGTCTAGGAGCTTTTTGATTCTCCTGTGCTGCCATAATTGCTCTTGCCTGTTCTTGACCAATGTAAATTGGTAAAGCGCGGCGGTCTGTAGCATCTTTTAAAAGTACTATCGGACTGCGAGTAATTGCATCCAACGCGATGCCAGCAACTTTCATTTCAATCATCGGCTATGCCTCTACATTCCTTTGAGCGCTTCTATAATTGTGGTAACAAATGATACTCTTGTCTAAGCAAGTTAGAAAAGCCATTAATATAATTCTCCCTGCTTATATAATTGCTTGTATTAAACTCCCTTTCGGGTTGCGAACACGACTCGGCTATTCTAACCTTATTGGTTCTACAATAGTCTACTTAACCCAGTATGCCCTGTCTTCGTTGTAAATGTGTTTATAGCTTTATTTATTAATAGGTAATAAATGATACTAATCAACTTGAAAATATGGCAGAATTACTAATTAATTTAAATTGAAATTAAGCAATATATAGAGTTAGTCGCACAAAAAAGCCGTGTTTACAGGAATAATTCAAGCATTAGGAAAGATGAAACCCCTACAGGGAGATTCTTGGCTGATTACTTGCCAAGATTCATGCTCGGTAATTATGCAAGACTTAGCTTATGGAGATAGCGTAGCAGTAGATGGGGTTTGCTTAACAGTAGAGGATATTACCAAAGACGGTTTTATTGCCACTGCTTCCCCAGAAACTTTGCGTCGAACTATTTTAGGAGAACTACTAGATAGCGATCGCTACGTTAATTTAGAAACTTCTTTGCGGGTTGGCAGTAAAGTTGGCGGTCATTTTGTGATGGGACACGTTGACGGTATTGGTAAATTAATTTGTGCCGAACAGACAGCAACTTCTTGGGAAATGACATTTAGTGCATCTGATACGATTGACCGTTATATAGTACCCAAAGGCAGTATTGCTATCAATGGTATTAGCCTTACTGTGGCTGAATATAACCCAGAGATTTCCCAGTTTAAAGTAGCGGTGATTCCCGTAACTTATGCCGAAACAAATCTTCGCGATTTAACTCCGGGAAGTTTAGTAAATTTAGAAGGTGATGTCCTCGGTAAATACGTAGAGAAATTTATTTATTTTGGCAAAGAGAATAATTCTGGTTCCGAAGGATCTATCCAAAATGAAATTTCACCCACATTCTTAGCAGAACATGGGTATTTGTAAGAAGGGAGTAGGGAGTAGGGAGTAGGGAGTAGGGAGTAGGGAGTAGGGAGTTAGGAGTTAGGAGTTAGGAGTTAGGAGTTAGGAGTTAGGAGTTAGGAGTTAGGAGTTAGGAGTTAATAATTTTATTTATTCCAATTACCAACTACCTATTACCAACTACCAATGCCCTATGCCCTATGCCCTATGCCCTATGCCCTATGCCCTATGCCCAATCTCCCCATTCCTTAACTGCCGGGTTCTTCGACGACTTGTGCAGTTTGTATAGATTGCAGGAACTGATCGAGGGCTTGCCGTAGTTGTGCGCCTGGGTTTGTTGCTACCCAACCGTTGGGGGTTAGCTGACGTGTCTCGAAGTGTAGGTGGGGACCGGTAGAATTACCTGTACTGCCTACGCGACCGATAACGCTTCCTTTTTCTACCCATTGCCCTGGACGAACAAATGTTTCGGACATATGTCCGTAGAGTGTTTGTTGGGCACTGTTGTGGTTTAAGACAACTGTTAAGCCGTAACCGCCTACCCAATCAGAAATTTCTACTTTTCCTGAATAAGCTGCTAAAACGGGGGTTCCCTCTGCCGCAGCCAAATCCATACCCGTATGGAAGCGCCGATTGCCAGTTATAGGATGCTGTCTCCAACCAAATAGGGAACTGATTCTAGAAGGCACGGAAAGAGGAAATGCTAATCCGGTGCCATTATTAGAACTGTAAACGGGGCCGCTATAAGCAACTTTTGGTAGCGCAGATGCAAGGGGAATATCATAAGCTACTGCACTCGGACGAGGTGCGGAATTATTAGCCATGATTGGCGCTGGTAGCATTCCACCACTTGGCGCGATGGCTTCTTTACTAACTATAGTCTGGGGAGTAAAGCTGCTAGGTTGCGGAATAAAGCGATTGGAACTATATGCTCGTTTGGGTAGGCTCCTAGAAGCAATTCTATTATTGGTATTACTACGAATAGCTGGAGCAACAGAATTTACAGCTTTCTTAACTATATTTGGAGTAGCAGAAGCAACGCGTTTGATAGTTTTGCTAGCCTGATAAGTCTTAGCTGGGGGAGACGGTAATACAGTTTTAGTTACTTTTGCTGAAGTTACCTTTTTAGGAGATGCAGCTGTTTTCTTCGGTTTAGCAGCAACACTTCTTGAAGGTGTAACCCTAGTAATGGAAGCATTTTGACTTGCTTTTAACCAGCTTGGTGTTGTTTTCTTTGCAGGAGTTGTTTTCTTAGAACTTATCCTTCGACGAGTAGAAGCAGCACAATTTCCTGAAACTCCTCCTCCGCTAGCAACTGACGTACAACCGCTTTTACGCCCTGTAATCACTACAGAATTCGGTGCTTGATATTTTTTACCGTAATTAGTTGGATCGATTAAAGCGTTTTTGTAATCTTTCTTCGGTTTTCTTACGGCAGTAGTTCTAGGAAGAATTGTCCTTGGCTTTTTAGGTGAAGCAATACGAGTTTTTGGCGCAGTTGGCTTTACTCTAGTAGGATTATTCTTTTTAATAACTACTCTTGGGTTGGTAGTCGGCGCTTTCTTTTTAAGCTTGACAACTACAGAATTAGTGCGAGAGCGTCTTAATCTGCTTCTTAAAGTATTGGCACCTTTTTTATTAGTGGTAACTTTGACTCTTGGTGCAGGCTTTTTAGCACTTGAAGGCGAAGATTTTTTAACCGATAACCTTTGTCTTAGTTTGGCTCGACGTTGAGAAAATTCAACTTTAGGTTTAGACAATTCTGGCTTAGGAGCGCCACTGATAACAACAGCTTTACCTGGCGCTACTTTTTTAGCGTTCCTTAATCGTGAGGAATTCACAGTCGGAACAATATTGTCTATCCCTCGAGATGTTTGAGCAACTACAAAGCCACTGCTTAGTAAGCTAAAGCTACCAAGCCAACAAAGGCTTTGCGCTGGTAGCGTGCGCTGCCATGCTGACTGCGAATTTTTATCGCCATTTTTGCGCTGCGTCATTGTATTTAAATAATCTTCTTAGTGTAACTATGACAATTCGGAATCTCAGTAAAATCCTTGTCCAAGTTTAAATTTTCGGACAAGAGGTGGCAATTTAATCCTTATTTTTACGGTAGCCTAAACTGATTGTACCGGGCTGGAGGAAAATAGATGCAGGTCTAACAGATACATTATCCGAAGCATTACTACGAACATGAAGATTTCCTGTCGCAGTAACGCCCACTACAGTTCCAGAAAAATCATCATTAACGTAAACTTGGTCGCCCATATTAGAAAGCAATTCGATATAGCGAGATAATAATATATTGACCCCTTCTCTCTCCAAACACTGTATACCGGAATCTATTCCTAGTAAAACTACAGCTGCTAATTTTTCCAAACAAGTAATTTGAGTTGTATTTCCCTGATGAATCCAAGAATGCAAATTAATCCCCGTAGAGGGAACCGAATTTTTCCAATTAATGCCAACTCCAATTACTGCTTGAGTAATTTTACTAGCCCGGACTTTGGTTTCGGTGAGGATTCCACCTAACTTACGATTATCTAAGACTAAATCGTTAGGCCACTTTATTTCAACATCAACACCATACTTTCTTAGTTGTTCGGCAATCCCCCATGCTGTTGCTAAAGTTAACTGATAGCCTGAATTAATATCTAATTGAGGAGCAAACCCGAAAGAAAGATACAGTCCATCCTGCCCAGATACCCAACTCCGACCCCATTGTCCGCGTCCGGCAGTTTGTTCGGCTGCAATTACTACACATCTCGAACCAGGATTTTTACCAAGCAATTCCCACGAAGTTTTGTTTGTTGAAGCGACGCTTTCAAAAATATGTAAGCTAAAAGGTAACTCAGTATTTTTACCTTCTACCGAAAGAACTGCTTGCAGCTTTTGTTTATTTAATACCACAGTTACTAACCGAAACTAGCCTATTCAAGCTAGCATGAATTCACAATATTGAATTTTATAAAGACAAAAACTAAAAAGGTTAACTATTATGCATACTTGGCACTGGCGCAGTTGGCAGGAATTGCCTTATTTGAGTTGTAGTCTGCTTGAAGAATTTCCTCATGGCTTTTTTACCCAACAGTTCTGGTCTCACACTCTTGAAGAAATGACCAAGATACTTCACGAAGAAGCTTCATATTACCGTCTCAAACAGGTACATGGCAATAAGGTTCTCACCCCACGAGAAATCGAAAACAAACTTTCTCAGGGTGGAGATGAAGTAGAGCAAATTGGTGAAAAAACCTTTGCCAAAGCAGACGGTTTAATCAGCGAACAGCCTTTACAAGCTTTGTGGACTGCTAGTGCTGACTGTACCCCAATATTAATTGGCGATATCAAAACCCGACAAGTAGCAGCAGTTCATGCCGGATGGCGCGGTACTGCAAAAAAAATCGTTCCTCAAGCAATCTCTCGGATGCAGTCTCAAGGAAGCAAACTGCAAAACCTGAAAATTGCAATGGGGCCATCTATTGAAGGAAAAGTTTATCAAGTATCCGAAGACGTTGCAGC
>JBCCLY010000051.1:0-11511 GCA_039026655.1 Cyanobacteria bacterium P01_C01_bin.38
AAAGCAATATTCGTACTAACATGAATCCGTCTAGCCCAAACCCAGCCATTACGAATCAAAATTGCACTTCCACCAGATATTAAAACTAATACCACCGTAGTTAATCCAGCACCTAAGTGTTGTGAATGTCCCAAAGAACCATATTCACCTAAAGTACCGACAATACCAATAGCCAATAGCAGTATCACTAAAGCAACCATAGTGATACCCATTACATAGTGGAGTATGCGTAGTCCGCCATAACCTCCCGGCAACATAGCCGCGAAGCTAGAATTTCCAGATGCTCTAGTACGAAACATCCAAATACCCGTTACCGCTAGCAGAAAATAAGCAAGTAACGACAATCCCATAGACCACGCCGCGATTTTCCACAACCAAATAAATGAAGGTAAATCCATATTTAGGATTGTAAATCCAAGTGGGACATATGTGTAAGGAAGGAGTTAGGAGTTAAGAGTTAGGAGTTAGGAGTTAGGAGTTAGGAGTTGGGAATGGGGAATGGGCATTGGGCATTGGGCATGGGGGATTGGTAGTTGGTAGTTGGTAATTGGTAATTGGTAATTGATAATTGGTAATTGATAACTGCTCACTGCTCACTGCTCACTGTTAACTGTCCATTAAAAATGGGTTGCTAACGGTAGCAACCCAAAAATAGAGAAAAAAATTTTGAATGAATAAGGGCTTTAAAGACTTTCAAAGCTTTAACGAGCAATTATTAATGGTTTTATAGTATCTCCGTTTTTTGAATGAATTGAGGATGTAAGAGAATTTTCTTCTCCTGAATCAGCATTTCGATCGTCTGAATCTGTTTTTATATCTGAAATATTTGCTTCGTTAATTGCAAGGCGATCGCACGGAATTGTATCCGATAAAATTGCACTTGCCATCATTCCCGTATGAATCTCTAATAGAGCTTCTAGCGGTGCTTCAAAAACTAGTCTTTGTCCGGGAAAAACAACCCGTTCAAAGTACCAATTAGCGATATTGGAGATGCGAGCCACCTGGATTTTAGATGTGGCATTAACGTAGCAACACAGAGATTTCCCTGATTGCTCAGGAGGTAGGGGATCTAGTATTTGAGCCATAACTGAGCGCGGAGCTTGTCGCCACAATTGTATCTTACATTTATAAAATTAGCACTTGATGATCCCCACCTGCTGTAACTCTCAATACCAACTGGCTATTTGTATGCTATTTCTACCTTAAGAAATTTTCCAGATATAAAATTTTTGTAAAAATATACGCTTTTTTTGCCATCATAGATTAAGCAATTATCATTAAAATATTTTAGAAAGTTTATAGAATTAAGTAATGCATTTCGGTCGGTTTTATACTAACAACATATCTATATATTCACTGACCACAAAATTTCATCTACCAATAGTTAATTGTTTCAAATATCAAAAGCCATAATCAACAATTAGCCATTGGGTAAATATCGATAAACCGATCTGCACGATAAGCATCGGTCACTTAAACCTAAAAGTAAAGATTTTATATTCAAGCTTCAAATCATTATTGTCAAATTCATCTCCCTATCTCCCTATCTCCCTATCATTCCTAAATAAGTCGGTTTGATGAAGGAAGTGGATGTTATCGTAAAGGTATGTGAAGTTGATTTTCATAAAAAATTTGTATGAATACGATTATTTAATCTTGCCCTAACAGGAGTTTTTACCTATAATTCATGGCTTTGGGCAACAATCTAGGCTTAATCATAACTGAGTAATTACTCAAGTAAGATTGCTATAAAAGATGAAAATTAATTTAAATACCTAGTTTTTAGGCCGATATTAACTATCTTTTTTCTTTGATAACAGCAAAATGGAAGTTGAAACACTCACAATGGAAAACAGAATTCTCTACGTGCGCCTTCCTTGTAACCCCATTTTTCCGATTGGGGTAGTTTACCTTGCAGATCATGTCCATAAATTGTTCGAGAATGTCGAACAACGGATTTTTGATTTGGGCACGGTACCACCTTTAGACTACAAATCTGCTCTGGATGCCTGTATTGATGAGTTTAAGCCGACGCTATTAATTTATTCTTGGCGGGATATTCATATTTTTGCTCCTGTTGGTGGAAGAGGTGGAAATCCTTTACAGTATTCTTTTGAAATTTTCTACGCTAAAAATCCTTTTGTGAAACTGCACGGAGCTTTAGGTGGCGTGCAAATGCTCAAAGGGTTTTATACAGAACTTTGGCGCAATGCGGCATTAGTTAAACGTGGATTGAAACGCGCTCGTGAATACAACAAAGATGTCCGCGTTATTGTTGGCGGTGGTGCGGTTAGCGTTTATTACGAACAGTTGAACAGCAGCTTACCTAAAGGTTCAATTGTTTCCGTTGGTGAAGGGGAAAGCTTATTAGAAAAACTGTTAAGCGGTAAAGAATTTAGGGATGAACGCTGTTATGTCGTAGGAGAAACTAAACCGCGCGATCGCCTAATTCACGAACAACCTACTCCCATCGAGAAAAGTGCTTGTAATTACGATTATATAGAAAGTATTTGGCCTGAATTTAACTATTATCTTCAAGAACAAGATTTTTATATCGGCGTACAAACCAAGCGCGGTTGTCCCCATAATTGCTGCTACTGTGTTTACACGGTTGTGGAAGGTAAGCAGGTGCGAATTAATCCCGCTGACGAAGTAGTTGCGGAAATGCGACAACTTTACGATAGAGGAATTCGTAGATTCTGGTTTACCGATGCTCAATTTATCCCAGCACGAAAATTCATGAATGATGCTGTGGAATTATTGGAAAAAATCGTTGATTCTGGAATGACGGATATTAATTGGGCTGCTTATATCCGTGCCGATAACCTAAATCCAAAACTCTGCGATTTGATGGTAAAAACCGGAATGAATTATTTTGAAATCGGTATTACCAGCGGCTCTCAGGAATTAGTACGGAAAATGCGGATGGGTTACAATCTGCGAACTGTTTTACAAAACTGTCGCGATTTAAAAGCTGCTGGATTTAACGATTTAGTTTCGGTTAACTATTCTTTTAATGTAATAGATGAACGTTTCGAGACTATTCGTCAAACAATTGCTTACCATCGCGAATTAGAACGAATTTTCGGAGTAGATAAAGTTGAACCGGCAATTTTCTTTATTGGATTACAACCCCATACTCATTTAGAAGAATACGCTTTTAAAGAAGGTATTCTCAATAAAGGTTACAATCCGATGCTTTTAGCTCCGTGGAATGCTAGAAAGTTACTATGGAATCCCGAACCTTTGGGTTCCTTCTTTGGTGAAGTTTGCTTGCAAGCCACGCGAGAAAATCCCAATGATTTCGGACGCGAAGTCATGAAAATTCTTGAAGAAAAACTTGGCTGCGCTCAATTGGAAGAAGCACTTTCGGCACCAATTAAAACAAAGTCCAAACAACTTACTGGTGTATCATAAGCTATCGGTAGGGTGACTTCGTTTACCCTACTGTAAATCTGTAAATAAATTAAGGGAGCAGCGAAAGTAGAGGAGGTTAGGCAATAAAAAGACTAGGATAAATTCGGACTCAAAGTAAGGCGGTAGCTATTTATGTATATCTTGGGGGAGTTTGACGAATAATTAATAATTACCATAGATAAATCCCTTGATACCAGTAGCAGTGTTAGAATTGCTCGCAATCCATTCGAGATTATTTTAATAAAAATAAAAATCAAATGTTAGAAGGCTCAATACTCCAAAGGCTACAAAAAGCCCATCAAGATAGTAAAAGACCGATAAAATACGGTGTTTATTTCAAGAATACATTGGTGGCTCTTTGCCATGCTTTAGAAGACTATATATTAGAGGATGATAGTAAACCTTTAGTTATCACCGCTTTTCAGCAAGGTAAGTGGTATCTTGAGGAAGCCGAACGTTATGCAGATATTGCTAAAAGTTCGCAGCAAATCGCAATTATGGCAGCTCCTGATAGTGGCTGGTTAGAACATCCTACTAGTAAATTGCCTAATGTAGACCTGGTATCTATTAAACCAGAAGATCCGGTAGCCGAAGAATGGCATTTAATTATTTTATCGCCAAAATACACGGCAATGGTAATTTGTCAAGAGCTAACTGAAGAAGATTATGCTTTATCAGGACAGCCAGAATCGGATTTAGAGCGAAAATTCTATGGATTATGGACTTTTGAGCCGGATTTAGTTAGAGAAACCGCTCAATTAGCAATTAGTCATATAGAAAATTACAATCCTCAATTAGCCCAAAAGCTGCATGAATACGAACGGGGAATTAATCCAACTGCCACATCATCAGAAGAATTAGCAACTGTAGTTTCCAAAGTTGTAGACTATTTGCAGGAAGGACAAACTAATATTTCCGTTCCTGCTGGTAATCGCCATAGAATTTTAGATAGAAACTTATTTTCTAATGAAATTCAGGCATTTTTACGGATGGCGCAACTTCTCGATGCTGCCGATGTTAGCAATCCAATGGCAGCAACAGAAGTTGTAGCATTAGCAGAAACAATGGGGCAGCTTTTAGATTTACCTGCATGGCAAATGAAGCGATTGCGGCTTGCTGGTTTTTTACATCGCATACATCCCCTGCAAAATGCCGAAAGCGTTTTGACTCCTGGAACATCTGCAACTTATAAAGAAGACGCACCCAGCTGTGCTTTAACTTGTGCTTTAGTAGCGGGGACGCAGGTTTTACGCACCTTGCCAAAATTGCGAGCCGTAGCGCAAATTATTACTCATCAATCGGAATGGTGGGATGGTACTGGGGAGCCAACAGGATTAGGAGGGGACGATATTCCTTTAGAGTCGAGAATTTTGGCTTTAGTAACGGATTTTCAATCTAGAGTAAGTCAGAAGTTATCTTCCGGATTAAGTAAGGAAGATACATTTACTCAAGCTTTAGAAGAATGCACTAAACAACAATCAACTCGTTTCGATCCTAAACTAATAGAAACTTTGACTTTATTGGTTATGGGTTTTCATCAAGGGCTAGAATTATCCGTAATTTCACCTAAGTTAAGCGCCGGAGTGTGGTTAGTTGATAGCAAGCAAGGAGGAATAAGCGAGCCAACTGAAATAAAAAGTTACTTTAAGTAATTTGTGACGGCTTGCATTTTGAATGGATAATCTTTTAAAGCACGGCGTGAAGAGCAATTAATAAATTTCTCTTTGCGTCTAGTTGTTTTAAATTTTTAAGTTATGATTAATGTAAAAAAGAATACATATATGAATATTGAAGCTATTAAATCCGGTGAATTGAAGCAGTTAGGTGGAGCTAATTTAGAAGACGAAGATTTATCTAAAATTGACTTGAGTAGAGCTAATCTTGCTGGCGCAACTCTTGTAGGTACAAATTTTGCTCATTCCAAATTTGAAGGCGCTCATTTAGAAGGAGCGAATTTTATGGGCGCAAACCTCCAGCAAAGTGACTTGCGAGCTAACTTGATGGGAGCTAACTTGATGCAGGCAGATTTAACTGGTGCGGATATACGAGGTAGCAATTTACGCGGCGCTAACTTTATGGGTGCGACACTCAGCGAAGTTTCTTTTACAGGTGCTTTCTTAAGCGGTAGTAATTTAATTAACGTTAATTTGCAAGGAGTTGACTTACGCGGTGCCGATTTACGTGGTGCGAATCTTACAGGTGCAAACCTTAAAGGTGCAGATTTAAGTCGTGCAGATTTACAAGGTGCATTATTAAGCGAAGCCGACTTAGAAGAAGCCGACTTACGCAAAGCTAATCTTGCCGGTGCAAATCTATCAGGTGCAAATTTATTGTGTGCGGAATTAGAAGATGCTAATTTAGACGGCGCGAATTTCGATAAAGCTTGTTTAGTAGGAACTATAGTTCAAAAAGTTGTTAAGTAAATTACCGTAATATAGCAATCCTACATGAGTGGTGAGAAAGCTAGGTGCCAGAAACCCGGTTTTTTGGAAAAACCGGGTTTCTAAAATCTCACTTCGGGATTTAGGAATGCTATATCAAGCTAGCGATTATTGCTTGTATATAAAAAATTTGGCTCGTAGTAAGCGCTTGAGCGCCTCCGATAAGAGGCGCTCAAGCGCTTACTACGAACTTTGTATTATAAATACTGATTACTGATTACTGGTAACTGATAACTGATAAAGGAACATTTAACCAACCTTAGACGTTATCAAGACAAGGTAAATAATTTTATTTGAAAATATAAAAATTTATTAACCTGTATCAAAATAGTTCGTACCAGTATTAAAATCTATAAAAATTGACACAGTTATATGGCTATACCATCCAAAGCCGCTTTTTGGGAAGCTCGCAAGCGATTGGCAATAATTTCTGCTTTACTTGTCACTCTTCCCTGCTTGATATCCTCGCCGCCAGCTTTTTCCAATTCTAAGAATAACAGTTCATTTTCCAAACGTCTAAAAAATATTGACCGTAGTAAAAACGATAATTATACTTTTACAATTAAGCCAAAATTTACGTCAGTAAACGAGTTTTCTGAAGGATTCGCTTCGGTATATATTGGCTATCGTAATGGATATATCAACGATGCTGGTAGAGTAGTTATTCCGCCAGTATTTGATGGGGCTGGAGAATTTTCCCAAGGATTAGCTTGGGTAAATATGGGTGGTAAATGGGGATATATCAATAAAAAGGGTTTTTTAGCTATTAAGCCTACCTTTGATACTGCTCGGGAATTTACTCAAGGAATGGCACTTGTTAAGTCAGGGGATAAATGGGGTTTCATTAACAAAGCTGGTAAATTTGTTATTCAACCCCAATATGATGATGCCATGTCTTTTACAGCAGATAAGCAAAGCAAAGTTGCGAATCAACTAACGCTTGCACCCGTGAAAATAGGCGAAAAATGGGGCTATATCGATAGAAGTGGAAATTTAGTCATAAAACCTCAATTTGACAAAGCTGCTTCCTTTAGTGAAAATATGGCACCAGTTAGAATCGGTAAAAAGTGGGGTTATATAAATAGCACGGGTAAGTTGGCGATCGCACCACAATTTGAAAGAGCATGGAATTTTTCCGAAGGATTGGCATTAGCGAGTATTGACAGCAAATGGGGATATATAAACAGCAAAGGCAAGTTTCATATTAAGCCAACTTATTTTGAAGCAAGTAGTTTTTCTGACGGACTTGCATCAGTATGGATAAATGGTAAATATGGCTATATTAACAAGAAAGGAAAGCTTGTCATCAAGCCTCAATTTGAAGACGTTGGTAAATTTTCTCAAGGCTTAGCAAAGGTAAATATAGATGGTAAATGGGGCTATATAGATAAAAGCGGTCAAATAGTAATCTCCCCACAATTTGACCATGCTAGTAAAATATTGTCATACCAAACAAGTGCTACCGATTCAAAAATAGGAAAAGCCTGGGTTAAAGTTGGCGAGAAATGGGGTTATATCAGTATTCCTTTGAACGATAAAAGAATATAGAGTTAGGAGTTAGGAGTTAGGAGTTATGAGTTATGAGTTATTAGTTATTAGTTATTAGCAACTGTTCCCTATTCCCTATTTCCTATTCCCTATTCCCTATTCCCTATTTCCTATTCCCTATTCCCTATTCCCTGTTCCCTATTCCCTGCTTTTGACGCATCCACAAAGCTAATAATAGTAAACTCAATAAACCCATTATTCCAGCTAAGGGGTTATTATTTACACCAGTAACCCATTGAGGAACCGTACCAGAATATTTTACTAATTTTCCTACTTCAATAATGTAATTACCCCAGACTAAACCTCCATGAAGTCCGATGGGTAAGCCCAATCGCCCCCGACAACTACGTTTAGCCCAAACGCAAGCTAAACCTAAAAGTAATAATCCCAAAAATTGTGGCGACGTACTTATAATTACTGGCAGCGGTTTAATAAAGTGCAGTACGGCAAAAATAATCGCGGTTGCCCAAACTACCGATTTATAATTATAATCTCGCTGCAATTCATCATATATAAATCCTCGAAAAAACAATTCTTCGGCAAATGCCACGCCCAAACCAGTAAGCAACCCCTCGAAAACTAATTGCACCATCGAAAAATTAGGTTGCTGCCAAACCAACCAACCCAACATTCCCTGCAAAATGAATAATGCTAAAACACTAATCAGCCCAATTGCCACACCGCGCAGCAACTCAACTCCATTTTTACGCGTAAACTCCAAACCATAATGGCGGAATGCCCGAGTTTGCTGATGAATATATTTACTCCACCAAGGCAATAAAAATAAAAACTCAACTGCTAAAATACCCATCGTTAAAATAGTGCGGGTATTTTCATCCTTAACTATCAGGTAAATTGCCGCAGCATAAGGCAACCACGGCAGCAACAAAGTAAAAATAAAGCAGCCCAACCTTATAGGGGCAGGGCGCTGAGCTAAACTAAATAATTGAATTTTCATACCAAGCCGTTTGTATTGGTAAAAACTAGATAACAGTTTCTTTTTGGCGTTGCTGATTTGATGTATGAAACGGGTTGATTGGAAAACCGAAACGCTTGTAGAGACGCGATATATCGCGTCTCTACATTCAAATTCATACCGGGATTCAGCAACGCCTTCTTTTTTGTTTAATGTTAGTCTTCCGGCTCAATTGTGCTGCTTAACCCATGATTTTTTAGAGTCTCGCTATAAAATTCGGCAGGCTCTTGAGCGCAAGTGATAACCAAAGCTAATCCATTGGTATGAGCTTCCATCATAATACTTACAGCCTGGGGTTGGCTGAGGCTCGGTACTGTGGTGATTAGCGTCTGCACCACATATTCCATAGCGTTGGTGTCATCATTATGGAGCAAAACACGGTACCGAGGCGCGTGTTTACGGATTGTTGAAGGTTTCTGTATGGTTTCGACTGACACGGTTAGTATGCTCTTTTCTTGTTTGTTTACTACAACAGACTTGTTTTCTTGACTTTACTTAACACTTATTTAAAATATTGTATCGCATCTAATACCATGCTCGAATATAAGACTCGAACATCAGAAAAGTTTTATGCGGTTGATTGATTATTGCATCGGTGAATAATCATAGCCAGAGTACCAGCATACCTTTTGAAGTGAGTTTGAGTTGCACAACTAACTGCTTTATAGATAAAAATGGATCGAAGCAGTTAATAATCCTTGTCGCCGTTATAATCCCCTATGGAGATAGAATCAAATTTTCAAGCCGGACAAATAGTCTTTTTAGAATATGGCGACAGCAGACTATATGCAGAAGTTATTCAGCTAGTAGTTGAACGTAATTTGTGTTGGGTACGTCCTTTACTACTCGTTATTCAAGAATGTTCGCTTTCAAAAGTAACCGATTTGCGCTCTACTTCCGATTTACTTTGGGCAATAAACTTGTTTCAACCAGCTTTGGATACGGAAGTTATTGAGCTATACACCCAGATTTTAATCAAAGAGCCGAAACCAGAATTATTTCCAGCAGCAAAACAAGAACTTCATAAGTTTATTCAGCTACTCTGGCAAGATCAAAATTCAGATGCGTAAGTAGGTTGGCGTTGAAAATTATAACTATGACGAGGGAGTAGGGAGTAGGGAGTAGGCAGCAGGGGTAAGGGTTTTAAGCCAATTTACCGTCGGGTGACATAGTTCAGTTTATTTGTGCCGACTTATTTAATTCGATTTTAAATTTAGGATTTAGGATTTAGGATTTAGAATTTTAGATTTTAGATTTTATAATCCCTGTTCCCTATTCCCTGTTCCCCGTTCCCTCCGACTCTAACACCAATAAAATCTAATGCTAGTAGTGGAAGACAAACAGCTTCCTAAAAAAACGGGATGCTGTTGCTCCACTACTCCAACCATGTTATTCTCCGTATAATTGACTATAACGGCATAACAAGTTTAAGCAATCTGGGAGTAAGAAGAAGTCGAAGATGGTATTTGAGGTGTACGATAGGGATGGTTTATTTCAATTTCGCTAGGATCGGAGCAGTCATTTTCTGACATAAAAGTTTGTACAATTTCACGATATACAAACCACTGTTTATGAAGATGGCGAATTAATTCTGGTTCCATTCTAAAAACATCGGAACTCTTAAATCCTGCTCTAGATAACCATTCGTAAATAGAAAGAGTTTCACCATTATTACCCTGAAGCATTTTTCCTCCGAAGAAATTAAATAGATGGTCAAATAAGATGGTCAAATACGCTTCATAGATGCTATTTGAAGCGCTTGTAGCTTATTGCTAAAAATGGTTATGAATGGGAACTAATTAATAAAATGGGTCGATAATCGCTACTTTCCATACAATGAAAAGTACAATAAACAATTGTTACCCCATACTCAGACTAGGGTATTAATAAAAAAATATTCGTAACCAACAGTAATGTTGGCTTAACCCAAGTATTAATTTCTATCCGAGTCTAACTTGGAAATTATCAGAAGAGAATCCGAAATATCACCCTATTAAGCAGTTGATATTTTTAACATAAATATTCCGTCCAATCAATATTTATGCTGCTATCAATGAGACACACCTGCAATACAGGCATTAACTCGAAGCAAACATAAATTTATTTTCCTGAAAACATAATAATCAATCTATCCTTCTAAAGAAATAGATTTAAAGTATCAAGCATAAAATAAGTTAAACTTAATATTTTTTTAATTTACTCTCTCAGATTATTAATAATACATCATCAAGGGGTACATTTTTTCAACAACTTAGGGGAATCCCCCAGTAATTTTAGTTTCCCCTAGCTGTATAGCCCTTACAATATAGCGATTTTAATAATTTTTTTATTTCATTAGCTTAGGGGATTATCCCCGAATATAGTGTTAATAACAGATAAATAAATTAATGTTTAATTACTTTCTGTTTTCTTAATAATTTTTACAGATGATGTAGAAACTTTTCCTATGTTAAAACTAACTTATAGTAACAATAAGATAAGCTTAGATTGCTTAAAACAATCACTAGAAGATTGGATAAACACCAGAGTACTCATAAGTATACGAAGTACACTCAGTATTTATATTGAATCAAGTACGGCATCTATTTTAGTACCAGCATCGTCTTCTTGTGAACTAGAACTTATGAGCAGCGAAAATATAATAGAACTGTGTCGTTGCGATGCTGAATCGGTTGAAGTTGTTTTAAAAGGTATTTGGTTAACATCACAAGCAGAAAGCGAAACGGGCGTATTCGTGACTGAGCTTGAGGAATATACTGAATGTTTATTGCAAAATCTGTTTGAACGCGAACTTTGCACTCAAGATTATCTAATTTAGGGAGTAGGGAGTAGGGAGTAGGGAATTGGGAACAGGGAATAGGGAATAGGGAACAGCGGAAATAACAGTCTTGCTGTTCGCGGGACTATGGTGCGACTTCCGAATCCCGAATCCCACTTGCAACTGGTACTAGTCAGTCGTGCCGCCTTTCCCCGAACAGCATCCCCCCTTTCAATTTTAGATTTTAGATTTTAGATTTTGGATTTTATATTTAGGATTTTAGATTTTAGATTTAGATTTAGATTTTGGATTTTATATTTAGGATTTTAGATTTTAGATTTTTCTAGCGGGCAAGATGCCCGCACTACAAA
>JBCCLY010000052.1:0-11453 GCA_039026655.1 Cyanobacteria bacterium P01_C01_bin.38
GGACTAACCGAAGTACCCGTAATCGTCCGCGACATGGACGATGCCATTACCCATAAAGTACGCTTAGTAGAAAACCTGCAACGAGAAGACCTCAACCCACTGGAAGAAACCGAGGGAATTTTGGAACTGTTAGCAATGCAGTTGGATACTTCTCTTGACGTTGTAATCAGCTATCTTACAAAGATGCGAAACGTTTGCGACCGTTATAAAGATGAAGAAAACGAGGTGAGACATAACGTTATGTCTCAAACCGAAACTAAAGTAATTGAGGAACTATTTACATCTTTAGGAAAGATGGGTTGGGATTCGTTTGTCAAAAATCGTCTGCCATTACTCAAGCTACCCCCTTCGGTGCTGTCCGTATTACGGCAAGGGAAATTGGAGTACACAAAAGCCCGTGCCATAGCCAAAGTAAAAGATGAAAAAAAGCGGCAAGATTTGATAGAAATAGCGATTGCAGAAAACTTATCCCTCACTCAAATCAACGAACATGTCAAAGCAGCCAACAAATTATCAGCAACAGTAAACCCGCTCAAAGAACGTTACAAAATTGCACTACCGCGCTTGCAAAAGTCCAAAGTGTGGCACAATCCCAAAAAACAGAAGACTTTAGAAAAACTGCTATCCCAAATTGAAGCGCTGATTGAGGAGTAATATAAGCAGTTTGGTTTCGGAGTTAGAATTTTTTCCACTCGAATTTGATGCTGCCAACTATCACCCCTCGTCATATTCGTATAAAAAACCTCTGGGATTCGCAAGCCAAAGCTTGATAATCTAACTTCGTCTGGGTTATCGGAGAAATGCGTTCCCCCAATTTTAGGAATACCAAATTGCTTGCCGTGAATTATAAAGCGGTGTAAATGAATATCAGTCCAGCCCATCGCTACCTGGATAATATAATGTAAATCAGCGATTGTGCTGTCGCTGCCTCCCTTTAATACGCCGCCAAATCATCGGACTGATGTTGAGTATAAAAATTTTTAGTTGGTAGATAATCGGTTGTTCGGAATTTGACATTGGGCTATATTACCGCATTATGTATCCCCATCTCCCCCGGAAAAAATCGCTCTCCTTATTCTTCGTCTCTAACAATTGGTGTTAAACTGCCATCTGGGTGTCTAAGATGGTTTTTTCCATCAACCACTTCGACATAAGCGGTTCCGTTCTTATGCATTCTTGCTTTCGCTTCATCAACAGCTTCTTGGGCAATAGCGTTTCTTTCTTCTACAGTCATATCCCAAAAAGATTTTGACGGTTTATCTTGTTCTGAAGTCATTGCAATACTTTGATTCATGGCTAATTAATTTTAACTTCTCTATTAACTGTTCGCTGTTGTGTTGCGTAGCATGATGCGATTAGATTGTGATTGCTTGCATACCCTTGTCCATCCACAACAGCACTACCAACAACTGAAAATAACGCCACCTACGAGTACTATCGAGTAACTTTGTAGTACTGCACCTAGCTTGTATAATCTGGTAACTTTTCTATAGTTTGGTATCTATTAAATACTGCTGTGTGACTGTGGGGTACTGATGGGGGATAGGTGGGGAAATTGATATTTTGGCTAATTATCTAGTTAAATTTAAATTGCTGTAGGTAAGAAAATATTGACAGCAGATGATTTGATTAGTGTTGAGAGCAAAAAGAGTAAAATTAATTATTTGCTAATTCTAGTTATTGATATTTTTTGGTTAATATCACTTTGAAGAATTATTGAATAGCTTTGACACCAGTCATACGATAATTTAGGTGAAGCTTTAAGAGTAACTGGAGTGGGGAGTATTTAAGGTGGGGAATGGAGTGAAAGGTTCTTATTTTCTTGGCGGTAAACCTAATTCTTTGCGAAATTCTGGACTGTATATTGCTTTCTCCCAGTTTTCAGCTTGTTTGATTTGTTCTAGGGTTAGGTTTTTGGCTTCCTTGCCCGATTCTTTATCCCAGAATATTGCACCATTGAGGTCGGCACCACTGAGGTTTGCATTTTCGAGGTTGGCACCATATAATCTGGCTCTACTGAGGTTGGCATCATATAATCTAGTTTTACTGAGGTTGGTACGGCTGAGGTTGGCACGAATGAAGTTGGCATAATGTAATCTAGCATCTCTAAGATTGGCATCTCTAAGATTGGCACCTATAAGGTTGGCATCACTGAGGTTGGCATCACTGAGGTTTGCATTACTAAGGTTGGCACCTATAAGGTTGGCATCACTCAGGTTGACATTACTGAGGTTGGTATTACTGAGTGGAATACCGGCTAGGCTGATATTAAGTTTTACTAGTTCTTGCAGTGCTGAAATTCTAGCTGGACTAAATTCTTCTCCTTTAGCAGCTTCAATAGCATCCCAATGCCGTCTCAACTTTAATTCTTTGTACCCAAAAAAACTAAAAAATGCTGTTAAGTAAATGATAGGTATAAAGGCAGAACCAATAAACCTGAAACGATTATTCCATTTATACTTGGCACTTTTTTGAATAAAATTAGTAGCTAAATTTGATAGTGCTAAATTTAAATGTTGTTCTTCCTTAAATACTTGAGCATCCTGTAATTGCCTTCCTTGTAATAAATAACCTTTTAATTTATTCTTCTCTTGCCACTCTTCCGCAGCCGCTTCAATCTTACGTTTCTGTCTCAACTTATCTCGATTTTCATCAATCCACCCACGCAATAAACCCCAATAACGAATTAATGCTTCATGGGCTACATCTACTACCACGACTCGTTCTGATTCATCTCCCTTTGCTACTATTTCACTAGTAACAATTAATTTCTCATCTGCTAATTGCTGAATAACGCTATCGATAAGTTCTTCCGAATAATACTTATTAACTAAATCTTGCTTAAAAACCCTTCTGCGAGTATCTTCCGTACCTTCTCCTAATTGAGTAAGTGCCAAGAATACCTGCTTACATACTGCTTGTTCTTCTTCATTAAATGACTCATATACCTTATTTGCACGTTGACGTAGGGTTCCCATTACCCCACCTAGTTGGGAATAGGTTTTAACCTGTAAACAATTATTGCTACGTTTCTTCCATAATTCTGTAAGTGTATCTTGCAATAATGGTAAACTCCCCGGTGCATTCTCTACATCTACCAGCATTTCTTCTATTAATTCTGGTTCAATATTGAGTTCTACTTGCTTGGCTGGTTCTTCAATTGCTTGTTTTAACTCATCTCGCGCCATTGGCGTTATAGTCACGAGGTTATTTTGAATTTGTTGTGCTAGTCCGCTATACTCCTGTTCTGTACACTTACCGAAAAAATCCGACCGCATTGTTAGCACCAAGCAGAGTTTATCACCACACTGTTGCAAAGCACCTAACAAACAATCAAAGAACTTTGACCTTTCCTCATTACTCTTACAAAGCGTAAATACTTCTTCAAACTGGTCTACAACTAGTACTAACCTTTGATTATTGACAGTAACTAACTGCCTTAATCCCGACGCACCCTTAGCAATTAATTCTTCAGCTTGAGCTAGTTGGCTAGCACGTTCAATACTCGATAAATTGGTATCTAAGAATAATTCTGCCAAAGATTGTAGGGGATATTCTCCCGGTTTGAATATCTTAATTGACCAATTTTCGCTACCCGATATCCTTTGTCCTATTTTTAATTTATATAGCAAACCTGCCCTAACGACACTAGATTTACCACTACCAGAAGCACCTAATACTGCAAGAAAATTGCCAGTACGTAACTTATCTATTAATTTATCGGTTAAAGCAGTACGGCCATAAAAATATTTTGCATCCTCTTCTACACAATCAAAATACCGTAAACCTTTGTAGGGACAAACATCTGTAAAATGTATTGTAGAAACTTCACCTGTTTGTACCCACCTACGAGTAAGATTGATTGTTTCCCCAGAATTACCAAATATTGGTCTTTGTGGAAAAGAATTATGCTCTTGGTTTAATCTTTCAACCAAAGTGTAGTTAGTAACCCATCTATCTTGCAGCGGTTCTAATCCTTTAAGTAATGCAGCGGTAAAAACACTATGTTGGTTATCAATGTTTTCATAAGCTACCTCATAGGAACGGGATGCTGCTATAAAACATCTGTCTCTTCCTTTACCCCTATCTCCTGGATCTGCTTCTGTAAAATTCAATAACTCTCCACTGTAGCAACAGTCAAGAATAATGATTTGTTGCTTTACTTCACTTTCTTGCAATAATTCTCGCAACCACTTTAAACGAATACCCCAATTACCATTTTCTGGATTAACATCGCTACTTGCTAAAAAACCTTCTTGAATACCTTGGTTTTTACGTAATCCATGTCCGGAGAAATACAATAACGCTGTATTCGGTGGTTTTCCTTCTGGTTTAAAAAGTTGTACTATTTTTTCTTCTAGCTTGGTTAAACTGACCTTACTAGTTTGACCAAGCTTGGGTTTGCTATTTTCTTTATCTTTGGCAGCGGGTAATCGTGTAACTTTAAAATCGCCATGCTTCTCTAACAACTGTGCTACAGCTTCAGCATCACGTGCGGGTGCTTTTAGGTTATTAAGACATTCGTAGCTATAGGTATTAATCCCAACAACTAAAGCATCTCGACTCATTGTAGAAACCGAATTAAAAATGTATTAAATAACAATCTAATTTATACAAGATTCTGGTAGATTTTTCAGTAACATAGTCCATGTCTGATGTAAAAAACTTTTCTGGCAGAAGAATGACTAAGCTAACGCCAATAAAATTAGATGACGATACTATCATTTACATTGAAAGCAATGAAGATGTAGATGTTCCACCAATTGATAGTGAAGTTCCTGCTGAAGATGAAGAGGAAGGATTGGACGATAAAGGTGTAAGTCCAGAAAAACTGAGAAAGCAGTTAATACAACACGTGCAGATAATAGAAAGTACCATTCGCGCTTACACTATCATTGGGTTAAATGCTTTCAAAAAACGTGCTATCCCTAATGTTGATAAAGTAACCTTGGAATTTGGTATTGAACTGGGTGGGGAAGCAGGAATTCCTTACGTTACAAAAGGAACTGCTAAAAGTAATCTCAAAGTTACTGTCGAATGTTCTCCTCCTAAGCAACCCGATAATAATATAAGTTAAAGTTTTAGGGTAGGCAGCCGAGATAGTGCGATTACCTTCGGTAGAGCTTCGTCGCTTAACGCCTTATCAATGAATGTTCTTTATCAATGAGAACATAGTTAAGCTATGTCTGGTTGATTGGTAGTAGTTGTGGTTAATCAGTAAATGGGAATTGGTGGTGGTAACTGTTAACTAGTTAAGACTTAAACATTTGATAAAACCTGGTAAGCATAGTTAACTTGCCTAAAAGCTTCAGCCGTACCACCAGCATCTGGGTGTGTTTCGAGTGATTTTCTTCTATATGCACTTTTCAATTCTTCCTTGGTAAAAGGAAACTTTAACTGTAATAGCTGAAGGTGATATTGATAGGGAGAAGGTGGTGGTGGTGGAGTTGAATTATTTGAATTGCTATTTCTTTGATTCCAACCACCCCAATGATGCTGGAAATACCTTAACCATTGATTTTTATTTAAATTAATTAATCTGAATATTTCTTCTTTGCTTAACCCATCACTATGCTCTTTCGCTTTATAATAAGCCCACCAAGGTGAATAATCGAAAACTACACATAACCAACAGATTTCGGCAGTAGTTAATCTATAATTATCTAGCAAAGAGCGCCAAATCCAAACATTGTTATAACCTTGTTGTCTTTGAATATTAATATAGTAATTAAAACGAGCAAGAAACGCTTCCCTTACTTTATAAGTATCTTGGTTATAACCTCTATTATTATTCTTCTGCTTATTCTTGCTGTAATTTGATTTGCTATTTGTTTTATTTTGATTGCACTTGGTTCTATTCGGTGGTGAATATGTTTTAGCTTGATTTATAAAGTCAGCAGTACCATTACTTTTTTGCCAAACCCTACAACCCTTAAGCCTCCATTTATCCTTTTGTGGGGAATAATAAAACTCTCGATTATCTATCTTACACCAGTAATACCAATCTCTTAACTTAAAATCAATACCTAACTCTAAGAAAGTCTTTTCTACATTTCTCCAATCTTTTTTCATGACTGGTAGGTTAAATTGATAATCACCACAAGCATTATAGTGATTATTAAATATAACTGCATCTTAATAGTATTCACATTTAAGTAATGTAAATTAATGGTTAAATATTTCTTTAAATAGTTTGCTACTACGGGTATTGAGTAGTTAATATTAGTGGTTGTCTTTAGTGGGAGATAGTTATGAATCGCGATTTAATAGAAAAGTTTACCCGTCACCGTTCTAACTTTTATAACTTGACACCTTCACCGCGACGTAGACAAGTAGCGACGCAACAACCTTCAACTGAAGAAACTGCTGATAACAAACCAGTAATCAAGAAAAAAGAATATGCTGATAGATAATTTATCGGAGTGGGTCAGATGACCCACACCAATCATCATGAAGGAGTAAGCAGCCGATGTTAGCTATTAAATTTCATTAATCACCAAACAAAGCAGCAAACCTCTACTTAGCTGAAAAAGTAAGAGGTTTTTGTTTTAGTTGGTAAAAGACCTGGGATAATAGGATAAAGTACATCAATTTTGTGACTATACCCATACCTTGTCCACTTACAGTAGTAGCATTCTTTGGTAGAAATAATGGTAACTGTGGGGTACTGTACGGTTACTGTGGTGTGCTATGCCTAACTGCCACAATTAGACTCCGCCGGATGGTTTTCGGTTACTGTTGGGTACTTTCGGGGTACCGTGAGGTACTTTTAAAGTACTGTATGAAGTGAGTCGATAAAATTGGTTAATTTCGGCTTATCTGCTATTCGTAATTTTTTTGGTGGTGATTCCGTTTTTAATTCCCAATTCTTCCGTGTAAGGGAAATTTTGGATAAATTTTGAAAATAGTTTTTAGGTTACGAGTGAAATGCAATCCCGACCGGGGTTTGTAGAAGGCGATACCGGGCACCGCATCTGCACAGCAAGTCGGCTGTTCGGTAATGGTTCTCAGATTTTTAAAAGTACCGTTCTGCCAACGTACCCAACCGCACCAAATGCTCTTCGTGTGGCGCTGCCGAATCCCTGCGTTGAGAGATACAGATTGATAACTGGTCATGATCAGATGCGGTTACGGTTAACTTAGTTCCGTTACCTCGGACAGTAGCAATGTAGCAAATTAATGAGAGTATTTATAATACATTTAGACGATTGATTAAGACTTATGTGGCTTGTGTTTCCGCCTTCAAGGTTCATTGGTAGCATCTGCATTTATAGGTAGTGAGTGGTGATGAGTTTGACAGCATATACGAATATTTGTTTGTAGAATTGGAGCGTGTCTTCGCGCTTCAGCGGAAGCGCGATGGGGTACTGAATACGCTACATTGCCACTTTGTTTACTGAGCTCAGTATCGGGAATAAAGAATAGAGTTGTAAACCTACGTTTTAAATGTAGTGTTTACCTTCTTCGTCTGCTCCGCTATATTCATGTATCGGCTGAACCCGTTAAGATTGAGGATAGAGACGAAAGCTTGAAAATTGAGCATTATCATATTGGAGCAGCAAAAATTCTATATCGGTAAAATGTAAATGTATTCATATTTATGGCAGCCTATTGAAGACCTGCCAAAAAACTGGTCTGACTTGCGTTCCGAGCAATTACAAGTGTTAATTAATGCTTGGAAACAACGAGTACAGCAGCTTCAAGGTACAAGTGTTTTAGAAGATTTTAAAAATAGTCTTCGTGGCTGAATGGTTATCTAAAGTTGATATGCTTGAATACCTTTATTCTAATGATAGAGGTACAACTCAAATTATTCTCTCTGAAGGGATTGAACTGAGCATTCCAACAGCAAGTTCTGAAGCAAGATTAGCAGAATTAAGCGTACCTGACAATATTCAAGGACTGTTCAGTTTTGTAACTAAAGAAAGAAATCTTTCTGCTTTTTATATTAGAGAATTACATCAAGTTTTAACTAGAAATCAAAAAAGTACAAATGCACGGAATTCATTATCAGAAATTATAGAAGTATCATTGGAACATGGTAAATGGAAAACTTTTATAAATAATCCCAAACGTCCTGATGGCACAATTCATGAATACTGTCCTCCAGAACAAGTAGAATCAGAAATTGGGCGTTTAATAGAGATGCACAATCAACATTTAGAAATAGGTGTATCCCCAGAAATTGAAGCAGCTTGGTTGCATCATCGCTTCACGCAAATTCATCCATTTCAAGATGGAAATGGTCGAGTTGCTCGGACTTTGGCATCATTAATATTCATACGTCAGGGATTATTCCCGGTAGTTATTACGCGGAACGAACGTCAAGAGTATATTAATGCTTCAGAAGTAGCAGATACGGGTAATTTAACAAGTTTAGTCAATCTTTTCTCACGTCTACAAGAGAAAATTTTAATTAAAGGATTAAGTTTACGAGCATAGTTAGAAGATTGAAAAGTAAGGATTGAATTTGTGGTTATAGATTTGTATTAAAAAGTAAGGATTAAGTCCATGAGTATATTTTTTATCAAAGAGTAAGGATTAAGTTCATGAGTATATTTTTTCTGAAGGGGCGACGATACCGACTAAAACGTAGATTCTATAAGCTTCATAGCATTAATACCTTGTCGGTAATAATCTCGTTTGCTGGGATTTAATCTCATTAATGCTACAACCAAATCTATACAACTATCCTTAAAATCTACCCAGTTATAACCATATAAACCAACATAAAAACTGCTATGTCTTCGCTCTAAACGGTTATATTCTTTAACACGAGAGATATATTTTTGTATTCCTTTACGTTTAATTTGCTGACCCCCAAGAGTTGCTCCAGTATAAGCAATTGCGATTAATAAAACTAGAGAAATAAAACGTTTACCTTTAACATTAGTGTCTTCCAAGTTATAACCACCTTTTTTAAAGTCTCGAAACATTTCTTCAATATCAAATCTTCTTTTATAAGCTGAAATAGCAGATTCTAGATTATCAAAATTGGTTAAAATAAACCATGCTTCTTTTGGTGCTACTCCATGAACTTTACGTTTCCATTTTCCGGCAACATTAAAACCTAAAAAACCACAAGTCTTTGTAACTTTAATTCCCTTGAGAAAAAAGGATACTCCGGGAACTAATCCCAAATCCTGTAATTCGACCCAAATATCTTTTTGATATTCGACAAATTCATTCTTTTTTAGTCGCAAACAGAAATATACACCCAAGTCCTGGAGATACTTTGCTAACTTCACAGAACAAAACTCTCTATCTCCTAAAACGCATATTCTATAATTTTTAAAAAGTGGTATAACTTTTTGAATAATATCTTTTTGTTCAGTTATATTGCTACTTCCTAATTTTGGTAATAAAGTGAAATATACCGGGAACGCTCTTTTATCCCAAATTATACTAACCATAAACAAATTTATTCTACACCAGTTAGTTCTATCAATGGCTAAATAAATGATTTTTTCAGACGTAAAATATCTCCTCAACAATTCTTCAATTATTGGGAACCAAACTTTCTCAATTGTTAGATTTGGCAATGATAAGAATCTTTGTATTCTTTTTCTTCTACTCTCAAATTTGATTGGTAAAGGTAAAGCAGACGCTAACTTTTCTAAATTCACTTTTTTGATTGATTGCAATAGATTAAGCAGAATTTTTACAAAAAGATATTCTGCAAGAGTCAATTGACTTTTTAGGTGGTTTTGGTAAAATTCGGGTATCATTTTCAATTGGTAGGTCTTGTTGCAAATAAAAGTCCTACCTTTTTTTATCATGAAATGATACAAAGTTTATATGGTAAGCATTTCAGGCTGTATCGTAGCCCCTTCAGATATTTTTTATTGAAGAGTAAGGATTAAGCTCATGAGTATAGTTTTTATTTAAAAGAGAGGATTAAGTTTATGAGTATATTTTTTATTGAAGAGTAAGGATTAAGTTTACGAGCATAGCTTTTTATTGAAAAGCGAGGAAGTATGGTACAAACTGTTTATGTCTGGAAACCAATTGAAGATTTACCTCCAAATTGGATAGAATTAGCTTCTACTGAATTAGAAAGTCTTGCTGGAATTTGGAAAAGTCAGGCTAAGAAACTTCAACAATCAGATGCATTAAAAAACTTTAACGAACAACTTAGTCGTGAGTGGGCTATTGAAACAGGAATAATTGAAAATCTTTATTCTATTGATAGAGGTACAACACAACTTTTAATTGAAAAGGGTATTGAAACAACTTTAATTCCTTATGGTACAACTGATAAACCAGCAGAAAATATCATTCCGTTTTTAATTGCTCAACAAGATGCTTTAGAAGCATTATTTAATTTTGTTGCTTCTGAACAAGAACTTTCACTTTTTTATATTAGACAGTTACATGAAATTTTTACACAGCACCAAGAAACGGTTGATGCTGTTGATGCTTTTGGGAATAAAGTAAGAGTTGCTTTATTACACGGAAAGTGGAAACAAAATCCGAATAATCCAACCCGTAGAGACGGAGCAATTCACGAGTATAGTCCTCCTTTACAAGTTCAATCAGAAATGGAACGTTTAGTTAGTATGCATTCAGAGCATATTAAACAAAAAGTTCCGCCAGAAATTGAAGCAGCTTGGTTACATCATCGTTTTACTCAAATTCATCCATTTCAAGATGGTAATGGAAGAGTTGCAAGAGCATTAGCTTCGCTAATTTTTATTAAAGCGGGTTGGTTTCCTTTAGTTATAAATCGTGATTTTAGAGATGAATATATTAATGCTTTAGAAGCAGCAGACAATGGGAATTTATCAAATTTAATTACTTTATTTGCAAAACTACAAAAGAAAGCATTTGTCAAGGCTTTAAGTCTTTCTGAGAATGTTCTTAATGATAACGAGCCACTTAAAAAAGTAATTTCTGCGGGGATAGAACGATTAAAATCTCGGAAAGAAAAACAAGTTCAGCAAATGCAGCGTTCTTGCTTTACTTTGAACGCAAAATTGGAAGATATTGCATTTGAGAAATTTGGCAGAATTGCTTGGGAATTAAATAATGAATTAAATGAATTGGAAGACAGTTATTTTGCGGATGTAAAAAGAAGTGATGAAAGTAACGATTACTGGTTTAGACAACAAATTATTCAAACAGCTAAAGCATTAGAATATTACGCTGATACTAGAACTTACCGGAGTTGGGTTAGATTAAAAATTAAGGAAGATAGACAAACTGAGATTATTTTGTCTTTTCACGGACTGGGCTTTGAATTCTTTGGAATTATGGCAGCATCTGCCTTTATTGAGTACCGAGATAAAACTGAAGAACAAGAAGTCCTGGTTGATGCACCTCGCGTTTTGTGTAACGAAGTCTTCCAATTCTCTTATACCGAGCAATTCAATTCTATTGTACAAAGGTTCACCCCTTGGCTGGAAAACATTCTCCTAGTAGGGTTAGACCAATGGAGGAAGCAGCTTTAAGGA
>JBCCLY010000053.1:0-11415 GCA_039026655.1 Cyanobacteria bacterium P01_C01_bin.38
CAATTACTAGAAGAATTACATCAAAAAGGTGTAACGCCTGCGGAGGTAGAGACAGCCAAGCGTAACTTAATGGGCAATTATAATGTTTCTCTCGCTTCCCCCGACGAACTAACCTATAGAATCATCAGAAATAACGCGCTAGGTTTAGATACCGAAGAATTACGTAGTTATACTGATAAAATTCAAGCAGTCACCTCCGAACAAGTAAATCAAGCAGCACGCGAATTACTTCACCCAGACAAAATTGTAGTTGTTACCGCAGGACCACCCATATTAGCCAATCAAAAACAGTGAACAGTGAACAGTGAACAGTAAACAGTGAACAGTTATCAACGATCAATTAATAACTCCTAACCCCTAACTCTTAACTCCTAACTCCTAACTCTTAACTCCCCGAAAAGGCAATTGGTACAAAATAAGTTAACTTTAAATATAGTATTGGTTTTCAATTAAGCTAGTAAATCAATTTACATTTAAGTGGCAGCACGGGAATAATTTTTAATAGATATGAACATCTTAAGTAACCTGCTTTCTCAACCACGATCGGAAAGTCGTCCAAAAAGACAGCGTAGGGGAATTGAAATTAAATCAGCGCGTGAAATTGAAATTATGCGTGAATCGGCGAAAATTGTCGCTAATGTATTAAAAGAAATTTCTGAGTTGGTAAAGCCGGGAATGACTACAGCCGATTTGGATGCTTATGCTGAAAAACGCATTCGCGAAATGGGTGCTACACCAAGCTTTAAGGGATATCACGGTTTTCCAGGTTCTATCTGTTCTAGCATTAACAATGAAGTGGTACATGGTATTCCCAGTGCTAAGAAAGTGATTCGCTCTGGAGATGTTTTAAAGGTTGATACAGGTGCTTTTTATCAGGGATTTCACGGTGATTCCTGTATTACAATTGCTGTTGAGCAAGTAACTGATAAGGATGCTAAATTAATTCGTGTTGCCGAAGAAGCACTTTATAAAGGTATTGAACAAGTAAAAGCTGGCAACTATTTAATGGATATTGCTGGTGCGATCGAAGACCATGTAAAAGCTAACGGTTTTAGCGTAGTTGAAGACTTTACAGGACATGGTGTTGGTAGAAATTTGCACGAAGAGCCTTCTGTTTTTAACTTCCGCACCCGTGAAATGCCTAACGTAAAATTGCGTAAGGGAATGACTTTAGCGATCGAACCAATTTTAAATGCTGGTTCTAAGCATTGTAAAACTTTATCAGATCGTTGGACTGCGGTAACAGTAGATAATTCTTATTCAGCACAGTTTGAGCATACTGTATTAGTTACAGAAACTGGATATGAAATTTTAACCGATAGAACAAAAGTTTAAGTTATAGATTTTGGATTTTAGATTTTATAGTTATTCCTGCGGAAAAAACATCTGATTGGTAGTGCGAGCATCTTGCTCGCTGACAGCTAGCGAGCAAGATGCATGTCCTCCGGACACGCTTCGCTAACGCACTACGGAAATAAATTGGAATCACTATAGATTTTGGATTTTGGAAAAACAATGATGTAGAGACGCGATATATCGCGTCTCTACAATGTACATCGCGTCTCTACAAATTTAATGGTTATCCAATAAATAACTAATTTTTCTCAATCTCGTCAAATTTTGCTCTAACAGATTGAATATCTTGCCACATCAACCATTTTGGGCCACCAACTTCGCGAGAAGAGTTACGTAGTAGATAGGAAGGATGAAAAATAGGCATACATAAGCGCCCTTCCCACTCTATCCATTGCCCGCGAATTTTAGTTATTCCGCGTTTTTCTGCAAGTAAACCTTTGAGGGCTGTCGCACCTGTCAAAAGAATGATTTTTGGATCGACAAGCCGAATTTGTTCTAAAAGATAAGGTTTACAAGCCTTGATTTCTCCAGCAGTTGGATTGCGATTGCCAGGAGGACGACATTTATTAATATTGGCGATATAAACATCTTTTTCTCTATCAAGTTTTACCGAAGCCAGAATTTTTTCAAGAAGTTGCCCTGCTCTTCCAACAAAAGGTAGTCCGGTTTCATCCTCATTTTGCCCTGGTGCTTCTCCAATAATCATAATCGGTGCTTGAAGATTTCCTCTTCCTACCACAACATTTTGGCGGGTTTCTCCAAGCTGACAACGATGACAATTATTGCAATGTTCTGCTAATTCCATCATGGTTTGATAGGTGCCTGGAGGTATGGCAACTTTCGCATCCACTGGAATAGCTTCTTGTTGATTAAAAGTTGAGTATTCAAAAAGACTTAACTGATTTTCGCTGCTCATTTGAAAATATTTGAAATTAAAATTGTCTTTGGGAAAAAAATCTTTAGTAATATTGGTTCGGGTACGCTTTTTTTGCGTAATACTTGTATCTATAACCCTTTATTCTATCAGCTATTTCGAGTAGAAGACACTCTTGATTCAAGGCAATGCCGTTGTAAAGTGTTTAGTAAATCATGTTATACAACCCACTTTTTCAAAATCGCGAAACTGCTGGTGAGGAGTTAGCGCAAGCAATTCGTACTCAGTTGGACAAACAACAAGCTGAGGGAGGATTTAAACCAAACAAAATTGTTTATGCTTTACCTAGAGGAGGATTACCAGTTGCTTTGCCAGTAGCGCGTTTGCTTGATTGCCCTTTAAAAATAGAAGTCGCAAAAAAAATTAGTCATCCGCAAAATCAGGAATTAGCAATTGGTGCGGTGACTGCTTCAGGAAGTGTAATTTGGTCGGATAATAGGATATTTCGCTTCAGATTTTATTCGCGGGAAAAACGGAATGCAAGTTTAAATGCAGCAATAGACTGCGCTAAATCTTTAGAAATACAGTTAAATCCTGCTTGTTCTCAAGTTTCGGCTGAGGGAGCAATTATTATATTAGTAGACGATGGTATTGCAACGGGTATGACAATAGCAGCAGCAGCAACTGCTCTGAGAAAATTAAATCCCGCACAAATTTGGCTGTGTACTCCGGTTGTACCTAAAAATTTAATCCCTTGGTTGCATAAATGGGGCGAGCAAGTTATTGCTTTAGCAGCACCAGAATCCTTTTTAAGCGTAAGTAATTTTTATGTAGAATTTCCTCAAATCAAAACCCAACAAGCTTTGGAATATCTTCACCAGCAATCAGTTATGGGAGGGAGTAGGGAGTAGGGCATTGGGCATTGGGCATTGGGCATTGGGCATTGGGCGTTGGGAAAATTAATTAATAAAAACTCCTAACTCCTAACTCCTAACTCCTAACTCCTAACTCTTAACTCCTAACTCCTAACTCCTAACTCCTAACTCCTAACTCCTAACTCTCTTAATCGTATTTCATTGCTCTAGCGTAGTCGCCAATAGCGTAACAAGCGGTTTTCAAGCTAGCACGAGCTTGAGCTTGACTGCGACGATCTTTAATCTCTTTGGCTATTCGCAAACGTTCTTCATAATAAGACATTGCACTTTGGTAATCTCCTAAAGCTTCACAAGCAACTCCTAAGCTACCTAAAGATTGTTCTTGGGAACGTGTGTCTTGCGTTTCTTTAGCTAATTGAAAGCGCTCTTCATAGTAAATAATTGTTTTTTTATATTCACCCAATGCATAACAAGCATTACCAAGATTTTTTAAGATTTGAATGTTAGTGCGACGGTTTTTTAATAAGCGAGATATAACCATACAATCTTCATAATACTTAATTGCTTTTGGATAATTCATCAAAGCATACCAAGCGTTACCTAAATTTTTTAATATTTGTTCTTCTCCCCAGTTATCCTGAAGTTCACGTACTAATTCTAAACTTTTTTCTTGATATTTGATTGCCTTAGTCAGATTATTTAAAGCTTTATAAACTAATCCTAAATTATTAAGTGCGGCTATTTCAGAGCGAATATCTTGTACTTCTTGAGCTTTTTCTAAACATTCTTGTAAAAACTTTAGAGATTCGGAGTGCTGTTTTAAATGACGATAAGCATTACCTAAATGTGAAAGCGCCTGAATCTGCAAGCGCTCTTCTTCAACATCTTTAGCTAGAGATAAACATTGTTGAGCGTAGGATATAACGCTTTTGTAATCGCCAGAGCAATAAGCTACCAGCGCTAAATAAGAAAGTGCTTGAGCTTGTGAAGCAGAATTTCCATAAGCTTGAAATAAAGCGCTAGAGTGCTGTAAAGCCTTGATTGCAGCATTGAAGTCTCCAGCTTGTTGCTGTTGAATTCCCTGCTGTAATAACTGGGATGCTTCAAATGAGTCTTCTTCTTTTTTATTAAACGGAACTTCTGCCTGTATAGCTTTATCAACTTTTGGTATATCGCAATCGGTATCTTCTCGATCTATTTCGATCAATTCTGTAGTTATGTTGAAGGGAAGTGTATTTTTTAAACTTGAATCCCATTTACTTTTTTGCATCGACCGCTTGCTCCCTGTGAATAATTATTGATAAAGTTAGTATTCCCAAATTTTTTGCCTAAATTTCATTTCAAAAAGAAAATTTCAAGAAATAGATAATTTATGGCGGTAAAGATTAAATTTTTAACTAATTTGGTGTTTATAAAAATATATAGCAATCCGCATTGATTTTTGTTAGCGCAGCGTGCCTGTTAGCATAAAACAAGTAGGGTGTGTTGCTTGCTGCGCGCAACGCACCGTGATATCTACATTTCGGTGCGTTAGGCTGAAGCCATAACACACCCTACAAATACTAATACTTTAATTATTATATGTAATATTTACTAATAGTATTAGTACAAATTTTATCTATTCATGAATACTTTATACTTAAACTAAATCAATTAAAATCATAATGCTCTAATAATTGCATCTAAATAAAAATTTATTTATACTGAATTAATTTATATTCGCAAGCAAAATATATTGTTTTAAATTTACTATATAGCATTACTAAATCATTTGTGAGATTTTAGAAACCCGGTTTTTCCAAAAAACCGGGTTTCTAGCACCTACAGCACTTTGCAGTTAAATGAGGTACATTCTTCTACTCCCTACTCCCTACTCCCTACTCCCTTATCACGATATGCTCTGTACCTCATTAAGATGAAATCCGCTGTAACTTTCTCACGACTCATCTAGGATTGCTATATATATGCTTTGAAAATAAGACAAAATCTTTAAACTATTTAGATTTAATAATATCAAATGAATAATAACAATTTATTCAGGGTAATAGCTATATGGATAAGGAGACTCTGTGTCTTAGGAATATGGATAACCATTATTAAAAATCAAATTCCAAATTCCACTACGAAGACGCTAAAAAAAATTTGTCGAAATACTACTTTATTAAAACAGTATCTCGAAGAAGACGGTAATCCAGATGCTCGTTTTAAAAATTTTAAAAGTTTTGACAGCCGTAATTATTCAGATACTTATCCCTTGCTATTTTGCGTTTCAAATGAAGGTGTAGAAATTTTACTTAAACATGGCGCAAATCCGGATATTAAATTTGGAAGTCAAACACTTTTGTATAAAGCATATATGTCTAGGAATATCATTTTGATGGAATTACTTTTAAAACATGGTGCAAATCCCAATCATTTAACTACTTATAAAATCACATCCGTACTTCATGATGCTGCTGTTAGGGGAAAAGAGGAAATTGTGGAACTTTTACTTAAAAATGGCGCTGATGTAAATATTAAGAATTACCGTAACGAGACTCCATTAGATGTTGCTGCTCAACAACTTCGATTAGATACAGTCGAAATACTTTTAGAAAATGGTGGTGTTACAAATACGGAATTAGGCTCCCAAAGACTTGAGCTAGTGAGGAAAATGCTTCATGAACGAAAGCTAGAACGTTATTATAAAAGATTAAGAGAAATAAAGCAGCAACAGCAGTCATCTTCTAATTAAGCTTTTGCTGCTTTCACTAAGTAGGTTGGCGTTGAAAATTGTAACTATGACGAGGGAGTAGGGAGTAGGGAGTAGGGAGTAGGCAATAAGAGCAAGGGTTTTAGCTAATTTACATTTTGTGACATAGTTATATTTATTTGTGCCGACTTACTTATCTTTCACTAAATATTAACTATCGCTTTATCAAAAATAGCACCCATCAAATTCGCACCTTGAAGTTTTGCATCTGTAAGATTTGCACCTACAAAGTTAGCGCCTTTAAGGTTTGCCCATCTTAAATCCGCACCTCTTAAATCAGCTTCACTCATATCGGCTTGCAATAAATATGCATTACCAAGATGAGCTTTAGTTAAATTTGCTTTGCTTAAATTGGCTTGATATAAATAAGCGCCCGTTGCTTCCACTTCGTACAAATTGGCGTTTATTAATTCTGCACCAATTAAATTAGCACCATGTAACGCTGCTTTCCAAAGATTGGCGCGGTTTAGCTTTGCTTTTCCTAAATCTACACCTTTGAGATTAGTGTTACTTAAATTAGTGCCAATCAAGTTGGCTTCACTCATAAAAGCATCTTGCAGATTCGCCGAAGTTAAATCAACTCCAATCAAATTAGCTTTACTTAAATTAGCTTTTGTAAGATTCGCATTAGTTAGTTTTGCCAAACTGAAATTAGCTTTGATTAAAATAGCTGCTTGAAAATTTGTATTGCTAAGATTTGCGCTGTTAAAGTTAGCTTCAATTAAATTTGCTCCTGCGAGCATTGCATTTTCTAAATTTACATGACTTAGATTAACGCCTTGAAGATTTGCACCTGCAAGGTTGTATCCATATAAATTTGCCGAACTTAAATCTAATTCAACTTGGGGATTTTTCTTTCTCCATTCATCCCCTTTAAAAGTACCAGTTCTAACTAAAGTCAGATGCTCTAAATTTGCCATAATTAATCTTTACTGCTGACGCTTACTGTGGGAATTTTCCCTACCAGATACGTTTTCAATCGCCGCTAACGCTCCATCCGCACCTGCAAGTATATCCTGTTCTTGTCCCCCTAAATAAAGCCTGCCAAAACTACCCACGGCGTTAACAGCCAAAATATTGATAGCAGCAGCCTTCTCGGCTTCATTTGCAGCTAATGCAGCAAAAGCAGCAGGTTCAACTTCTAATACATACAAAGTTTGTCCCGCTAATAACATCTGCCCTCGTCGATTGCGATTGATAAGCTGTGTTTGATAAGCGTCAACATTGCGAATAACTTGACTCGAAACTACCCTGGGTTTAAGCCCTTCATTTCTTTTTACTCCCAAGGCTTCTAAAATAGCCGCTCCCGCAGTACGAGTTTCCCCTTGAGAGCTAGAATGCACTTCTAGCAAACCATACAGCCTTTCTACCATCTGTACTCCCGGACGCACCGAAGCAGATTTCAGCGCTACATCGGTAATTCGATTGATTTCGATACCGGGGGAGATTTCAATCCACAAAGAAGTATCTCCTGGTAATGGTAAAAATCCTTGGGCTACCGTTCCCATATATGCTGCATGTTGAGGCTGCAAATTATCAAGATATACATAACTGCGTAGTTCTACACCCAAGATTTCGCTCCAGCCATAAGGATAAGAAATATTTATTATTTAGATTTAAATTACCATAATGCGGCGAACAAAGAATAGTTAGGAGTATTGAATTGGGCATGGGGCATGGGGCATTGGGCATAGGTAGTTGGTAGTTGGTAGTTGGTAATTGGTTACTGCTTCCTATTTCTCCTTGTCCCCTTGTCCCCTTGTATCGTAAATCAGTCATTTTCAGATAAATAAAATTCGCTGAATTCTTCTAATAAAATATGGTGACAAAACCAGGTTAAATTTTGCTTCATAAGTGCGCGATACATTCCGGTTTTGTAGGGGCTATGGGCAATATTTTTCAAGATTACTAATTGTGTTTCTACGCCCATGTCTTGCAATCCTTGATACAGTTCGTAGGCGTTGGATACGGGTACTCTTTTGTCGCGATCGCCGTGTTGGATCAGTGTTGGGGTGCAGGCTGAGTTAATGTAGGTCATGGGGGAGGTTTTCTGGTATATTTCTTTGTCGTTCCAAGGGGTATCGCCAAGATATTGCTGTATTGTGTAGTGGACATCTGTGCCAACATAGTGGGTAATCCAATTACTAATTCCAGCACCAACGGATATCGCTTTAAATCGATTGCTGTAAGTCGAACAAAATGCGGAAATATAACCTCCTTGACTCCAACCCATGATGCCAACTTTTTCTGAGTTTACGTATCCTTGGGATATTAAGAAATCAACTCCGGATATGACATCTTCATAATCACCCATTCCCAAATTTCGGTAGTTAAGAGAACGAAAAGTTTCTCCATATCCGGCACTACCTCTATAGTTGGGTTTTAAAACTATAAATCCTTTTTCAATAAAGCTTTCAACTGGATATATTGGATTGTCTCCGAAGGGAATTGCTAATGATGTACTAATCGGTCCTCCATGTACAATTACTAGCAGAGGATATTTTATTTCTGGGTTAAAATTTTCAGGGGTGCAAAGGATTCCTTCTATTTCAGTGTCGTCAAAACTTGACCATTTAATAACTTGTTTTCTCGCGTATTGATAATTGATTAAAAGCTGAGAATAGTTAGTTATACAAGTATTATTTAAATAAAGTTCAAAATATTGGTTGGAATTAGCTTTAATATAGCTAATATTTTGACTATCGAAGCTGATTGATGCAGAATAAATGTAGCAATCTTCTTCTTTAACTAAATTGATAATATTGCCATTTTCTTCAACTATACCGATACAGCTATTAGTTTTATCCAGCCAATTGATGACAATTCCATTTTCAATCCATTGTAGAGGATATATATTTTCATCAATTTCGATTTGAGGGTAACTAATTGTTTGTGTTTCTAAGTTGAAAATTGCTAAAAGTCGATTGTTGTAATTTTTATTATCTCGACTAAAAGTAAAACAAACATTCGTACCATCAGGAGAAAAAAGGATTTTACCTTTTCTGCCGCGATGTGGAATGTCTAATTTATGAAATTCTTGAGATTCAATATCTAATAAATAGAGTTCGCTGTATTGTCCATCTTCAACACGAGGTGATGGAGCAGCAGCAAATACTATTTTATTTCCTTGAGGTGAAACATCAAAACTATTAATATGTAGTTCACCTTGAGTTAGCTGTACCGCTAAATCATCTGCTTCTTGTTTTTCTTCGTCTTCTGATTTATTTTTATTCTCTTTCTCGCGTAAATCTTTTGGTAAATTAAAACAAGCCGTGGTTTTATCTATTCCTTTCTGTAAGTCAATATAAAATAAACATTGACAGCGGTATTCTCGATCTACATATTCGATATCGCCATAAATTTCACGACGTTTTTTAATGTTTTTTGGTTCTGCTTCTCTAGCAATAAAGAAGAAACCATTTCCATCATTAGACCATTTAAAACTTCTTACACCCTCAGAAGCATGAGTAACCTGAATTGCAGCTACATCTCTATCCCGTTTAATAAAAATTTGTTTTTTATGGTATTTTTCATTAGTCTTCACTAAATAAGCTAAAGCTTGAGAATTATTAGCCCATCTAGGCAAAGAACTGTCTATATTACCTTCTGTTAAAGGATAGCTTTTACCATCTTCGTAAATCCAAATATTATATTGAAAAGCATTTTTATCCCAATTAGTAGAACGTTGAACATAGGCAATTTTTTGACCATCTTTACTTATAGATAAGGTTACAGGTTTCGGGAAGGCAATAAATTCTTCAATAGTTGGATAGTTTTTTTCTGACATTTATCTGTAGTTTGCGATCGACTTATAAATAATATCGGTTTGGCAAATAGGTTCAATTTAATCGAAAACCTTTTTAACCAAACCGATAGTAATATGTTTAATTATGATTGCTAGGTGAGAAACACAATATCAATTTCTGTATTCTCGGGAATTATGAATTATCCCTGTTTGCAAATCTATTAATGCATTAATGCTCCTGCTTCGTGGCTATGATTGTGACTAATATCTTTAACAATTGCTTGCGTACCTTGGCTCTGATGTACAATTTCTACATCAGACGAACCTTTAACACTATCAGCTACAGCACTTGATATCGCGAAAAAGATATCAAAAGTAAAGAAGATAGCTAATACAACAATAAAAAATGTTCTTTTCATCAATTTAACCTCAAGGAACAGCAGATGCAGTTAGAAAAATTCCAATTGCGATAAATTAAAATTGCGGCGTTAAGCGTTAGCTCTACCGTTAGCGAAGCCTGTCCGAAGGACATAGGCGATCGCCCATTAGTTTTTTTGCAGCCTTTCAACAGTCATAAAACTTTTGAGCCATCAAGAAATAAACGTAAATTGCTAAAACTCCCAAACTAAAAGCACGCGCTCGGCAGGATTCGGGATGCACTCAGGCATCAGGCAACTAAGCTGTATTTGAGCGCAAAGACATGGTGAAATTCCAGCTACCAATAGCCATCAGAGAGCGTATACAAATCGATTTCTCTGAAGAATGGTTATGGTGACGATTGTTCGGTGCTGGATATTCCCTTCACTAACTAGTTTCCATGTCCGGTTCGGAGCTAAAGCAGATTTTACATTCCATAAAACCATTATTGTCATTAAAGCTCGAAGCAGTAAACACTTGTTTGTAGAACTTACACACTCGTAACAAAATGTGACATAAATCGATTACAAGAAGTTATCAATTTGTGTAGTCGAATTTTTTAACATATGCAAATAACAGTTTCGCCTACTGAGTGCGGATACTTTCATTAATTACACTGATAATTGATTATTTCGTGATGAAAGTTTAAATTACTTAACAATCTATGCATATTTCTAAATGTTTGTAATAAAATATTTGTTGAAAAAATTTCTGACTAACTAAATAATTTAGAATTTTTTGAAAAGAAGAAGATTTTTATTTAAAGGGTGTATGACAATTGACCATGACCGCTTATTTAAAGAATTAATTTCAACATTTTTCATTGAATTTCTAGAGTTGTTTTTGCCGTTAGTAGCAAGGGATATTGATAGAGATTCGATTCAATTTTTACCCCAAGAAGTTTTTAACGATGTGACTTCCGGAGAGAAAAAAGAAATTGATTTATTAGTGAAAGTAAAGTATCGACAACAAGACGCTTACTTCCTGATTCACATTGAAAATCAAGCCTACTCACAGCAAGAATTTGCCAAGCGAATGTTTAAGTATTTCGCGAGGTTATATGAAAAATACGATTTACCGATTTATCCAGTAGTGATTTTTTCCTTCGACGAGCCGAAACGTGCCGAGCCTAAAAATCACAGCGTCGTATTTCCCGATTTAAATGTCTTAGATTTCAACTTTGCAGCAATTCAATTAAATCAACTGAGTTGGAGAGATTATTTAACTCAACAAAACCCAGTTGCAGCAGCATTAATGTCAAAAATGAATATTGCTGTTGAGGAGCGTCCCCAGGTTAAAGCCGAGTGTTTACGATTGTTGCTTACTTTAAAATTAGATCCAGCGCGGATGCAATTGATATCGGGGTTTTTCGACGTTTACTTGAATTTGAATGAAC
>JBCCLY010000054.1:0-11380 GCA_039026655.1 Cyanobacteria bacterium P01_C01_bin.38
GCCACCAACGCCAACAAAAGTACCGATTAAGCCTCCAGCAGCAGAAACAATTACTGCTTCAATCGTGAACTGTAATAAAATATCTTGTTGAGTTGCACCAATTGCTTTTCTTAATCCGATTTCTTGAGTTCTTTCGGTAACAGAAACCAGCATAATATTCATGATGCCGATGCCGCCAACAAATAAAGAAATACTGGCAATTGCAGCTAACATAATTGTTAATGCACCAGTTATTTGCCCGACTGTAGCTTGGGCTTCTTTTTGAGAGCGAACGGTAAAATCATCTTCACCAATAATTTTGTGTCGCAAACGCAATAAATTTCTAATTTGAAATTCTGCGGCATCTACACTATTGTCATTAGTTGCAGAAACCACAAGATAATCTAAGGCGATTCCGTAGGGAGAATTTTTTCCTACGAGTCGATTTGCTGAGGTTGTAATCGGTATTAGTGCAGCTTCATCGTAATTAGCACCTCCTAATCCCGAACCTTTGCCTTCTAATGTTCCAATAATTTGAAAGCTGTTATTTTTAATTCGTATTTGTTTTCCTAAAGGATTAGTACTACCAAAAAGTTTTTCTGCTAAATCGGCACCTAATACAGCTACTAGATTGCTACGTTTGATATCTATTTCATTAAAAAAACGTCCTTGGGCAATTTCAAAATCTCGCACTAGTGGAAAACCATTAGAAGTGCCGATAATATTTACATCGGTGTTTCTATTACCATAAGTCACTACATATCTTCGATTTAGCTCCGGTGCAACTCCTGCGACAGTTGGAACTTGACTTTCAATAGCTTGGGCATCCGCCAATACTAAGGTTTTAGGAATCTCAAAGGTAATTCGTTGAGTTTCTTGATTTCCTGGAATTACAAATAGTACGTTGGAGCCTAAAGATTCCAACTGTTTGTTAACAAATTTTTGTCCACCTTCACCAATACCAATCATGGCAATTACCGAAGCATTACCAATAACAATACCTAACATTGTTAAGGCACTACGTAATTTATTTGATAGCAGGGTTTTTCCCGCCATTTGTACGCTTTCTGTAAAATTCATTTATTAGTTGATAGTTGATAGTTGATAGTTGTTAGAAATTGGGGATGGGGCATGGAGCATTGTAAAATGTTGAAATCATAATTCATAACTCATAATTCATAACTCCTAACTCATAACTCATAACTCCTCACTCCTAACTCCTCACTCCTAACTCCTAACTCCTAACTCCTAACTCCTAATTATCGCCTTGTTCTAACTTTTTCTTAATTCTGTAATCATCCGGAGGTGTGGTAAAAATGCGATCGCCTTTTTTTAATCCTTCTAATATCTGGGTTTCGTTTCCTACTTGGGAACCGATTGTGACTTCGCTGAATTTTGCTTTGTTGTTTTTATCGGGAACTAATACGCCTGTTTGACCTTTTTCTGTGACGATAGCAACTGTTGGTACCCATAAGGCATTTACATCATCACCTAAAAAAGTTAGGTTTACGTTTAAGCCGGAGCGTAGTTTGTCTCTACCTGTATTAATTGCAACTCTAACTTGAAATAATGTTACTCCTTGTTCGTTGACGGCTTCAGGAGCAATTAGCCGTACTGCTCCTTTAAAAACTTGTTCTGGATAAGCGTCGGCAACTATTTCTACTTCTTGTCCTACCTTTATTTTGCCGATGTCGGCTTCCGGTACGTTTGCTAATATTTCTAGTCCTCTGGCAAGGGCAACGATAGAACTTGATGTGGCTGATGCGCTGGTAGAGGCGGAGGTCGTAGGAGTTACAAATGCACCAATATTCGCAAATTTTTGCGTGATAATACCTGAAAAAGGAGCGCGGATAATTGTGTTGTCTAAGTTTACCTGTTCTGTTTTAAGCTGTGCTTGTGCTGCACTAACTGCTGCTGCTGCTTGAGCAATTTCTTGGGGACGAGAACCATTTTCTAGTAGCTGTAGTTGAGCGCGTGCTTCTTCTACTGCTGCTTTGAGTCGAGCAATTTCTTCTGGGCGACTACCGCTTTTTAATAAAGCTAATCTTTTTTGTGCTTCGAGTAAGTTTGCTTGAGCAGTTTTATCTTCACTAACAAATTGATCTAAATCGTCTTTCTTAATTGCTCCTTGGTTGTACAAATTGCGGTAACGTCTGACTCGTTCGTTACTTAAATCTACTTTTGCTTTAATAGCGTTTACCTGTGCTTGTGCCTGAGCGATTTCTTCGGAACGATTTCCGGATCGAGCTGCGTCTAATTGTGCTTGAGCTTGTGACAAACGTGCTTTAGCTTGAGCAATTTCTTGGGGACGAGAACCAGCTTTTTGCTGGTCTAATTTTGCTTCCTGTTGTGCTAAATTAGCGCGAGCTTGTAAAATTCTAGCTTGAATATCTGCACTATCCATTCTGGCAAGAATTTGATCTGATCGTACTTTATCGCCTTGTTCTACATACAATTGAGTAACAGTACCGGGGTTTTTCGGACTAATATTAACGCTTTGAACTGGCACAACTTTTCCACTAGCACTTAAAAGTAGAGTGACGTTTTTGTCTTCTACAGGTACGGTAAGTTCTGCGATGTTTAGTTTATTATTGGCTCGATTGACAACAACATAGGTAGTCGTTGCACCAACAATTACAATCCCTGCTGCCAAAACGCCGAGCCAACGAGGTAATCGTTTTACTTTGCCGATTACGGGAATTTCTATGGGTGTAGCCATAACAGCAGCGATAAAAAAATGTAAAGAGTTTGGGTAAGGTAAAGTGAAATATGTTCTACGGAACTGATAGATTAAAGCAAAGTCTTACTAAGTACGCGTGTTTGGTTCAAATGTTTTACCAATGTTGAGCCATCTACCTTCGCGCAAGGCGTTTCAATCGCATAAAGTAAATAAAAAAGAGCGACTTGTATTTGAATACTGTTTTAATAGTAGCTTTTTCAGCTTACATATGGCTGCATCTTCTGGGATGACTTTAGTCACGATTAAGAACGTTTTTCACGCCCAGAGTAACCCAAATATTGGAGACGCAAAAATGACTCGGCAGCAATTACACAAAAGACGAACGATTGAAACAAATAGCTGTCATCCACAGCCGGGATGGTTTAAGCTATCTGAAAGATTGCTTAATTTATGGCAAAGAGGTGGTGGTGTGCCTAAACGTGTAGGATTAATTTCTTTTCTATTTCTGTGTAGCTTTATAAGCGTATCTCCCAAAGTGAATGCTCAAGCATTAGTACCTCATACGGTGCAGCTTGACGGGGCAAAGTTGGAACAGCAAGGGTTAGTTTTGGCGCAGGAAGCCGCACAGCTTGCACAATTTCGCCAGTGGGATTTGGCAATGCCACGGGCAAGATTGGCAACTCAACTTGCTCCTAACAGTGATAAAGTATGGTTCTTGTTAGGGGGATTGTACTTACAATCAAAAGAACTTGATAAAGCAACTGATGCTTTACAAAAGGCACAAAGTCTTAATCCTAAAAATGCTGAGACTTATTTTGCTTTGGGTTCAGCTTACTTTCAACAAGAAAAATACCAATCGGCTATTGCTCAATACAAATCAGGTTTAAAAATAAATCCTAAAGATCCAGAAGGGTTGTTTGATTTAGGCAATGCTTACTATATGCTGGGTAAATTACCCCAAGCTATTATTGAGTACAGAAAATCAATTAGTTACAAGCAAGATTTTTGGCCTGCTGTAAACAATATTGGATTAATTATGTACGAACAAGGCGATATCAAAAATGCCATGAATCAATGGCAGCAAGCTATTGATAAAGCCAATAAAACTAAACAACCAGCCGCCGAACCTCAATTGGCATTAGCTGTTGCTTTATACAATAGAGGTAATCAAGGCGATCGCCAAAAAGGTTTAGCAATGGGTGAAGCTGCAATCCGCATCGATCCAAGGTACGCTAATTTAGAATTTCTCAAAGAAAATCTGTGGGGCAATCGTTTATTATCTGATACCAAAAGATTTCTAGAATTACCTAGTATCCAAGCAGCATTAAACGCACAATCCCCTGCCCAACATACCGGAGAATAGTGTTTCCTCTTAGTAGTATTAATAGCGAGTAAAGTATTATTTGATATAACGGTAATCTAGGTCGCTATTTAATAATCAAACGGTATTGCTTAAAAGTGCATCTAATAGTACATATATATTGTGAAGGTTGATATGTAGCCCAGCTTGGTTGGTGGGTTACAATTTGCAGGATTGGGGCAATAAACTTTCTTCACGAAGTTATAGTCTCGTTACTTTCAGTACGGGTGTTGCACCTGTCTATAAATCGCCTGCCCATTTAAGGGGCAGGCTTTAGAATTAACGGGCTGGTGTATCTGGTAGCAGTGGTTCCAAATCGAAAGCGATTTGCTTTGTGTTAATTGTTTAACTGGGGTTATTGTCAGACGGCAAAAGTGCGATGATTTGATCGACAAACAGTTGGTGATCCACCACAGGTTTGGAAATATAACCATCGGCTCCACTTTGTTTAAGAAAGCTCTCGCGATCGCCTTCCATAGCGTGGGCTGTAACCAAGATAATAGGTAATTCTGCCGTTTGGGGGTCGGATTTCAACATTTGTGTAATCTTGATACCATCAACAGATTTACCTTCGTAAACGCTTCTAGAAAGAGAAACATCCATTAAAATAATGTCTGCTTCTTTTGCTTGAGCAATTTTGATTACTTCGTCTACATTTTCAGTGTGTTTAACACCTAAGCCTCCGCGTTTAGTTAAAATTTTTGAGAAAACACGAGCATTAACAAGATCGTCTTCGACAATCAAAACAGTTTTCATGGCAATTAATTGCGTTCTTAGTATTTGGAGGGGCATAAAGCATTGAAGATAGCACGATTTATACCGCGTCTATATTCAATAAAACAATTTGTATCCTTGTAAACAAGGATAATACTATCGCTATAAATAAGACATTAATATCAATATGGGGGCGATGAAGGGTATTTCATCCGTTATAAGTAAGGTTGCTGCTCGCAGACGTTACGGCAATATTTGTGTAGTAATTCAGGGAAAAAACTCATGGCAAAACAGTTAAACCTTCTCTCGACGGGACAGGTAATCACTACAGCCTTGCATACAGAAATGCAAAGGTCTTATCTTGAATATGCCATGAGTGTAATCGTGGGGCGGGCGTTACCAGACGTGCGCGATGGCTTGAAGCCGGTTCACCGGAGAATTTTGTATGCCATGCACGAACTCGGTTTAACTCCGGATAGACCTTACCGAAAATGCGCTCGTGTGGTTGGGGACGTGCTGGGTAAATATCACCCCCACGGCGATCAATCGGTTTACGATGCTTTAGTCCGTTTAGTACAAACATTTTCTTGCCGTTATCCTTTGTTGGGAGGACATGGTAACTTCGGTAGTGTCGATAACGATCCACCAGCGGCGATGCGCTACACAGAAACCCGTTTGGCACCTATCAGCCATGAGGGAATGCTCGCTGAAATTGGTGAAGAAACGGTAGAATTTATCGGCAACTTTGATAATTCTCAGCAAGAGCCAACAGTTTTACCCGCACAGTTACCGTTTTTATTACTTAATGGTTGTGCCGGAATTGCTGTTGGTATGGCTACGAATATTCCACCGCATAATTTAGGTGAAGTGGTAGATGGGTTGATTGCTTTGATTGACAACCCTACTTTATCTGACGAAAAACTATTTAAAATCATACCCGGCCCAGATTTTCCTACTGGTGGAGAAATCGTCGGAAAAAATGGAATTAACGAAGCATATACCACCGGTAGAGGTGGTATTTTGCTGCGCGGGGTTGCCAATATTGAAGAAGTCCCCACCGGAAGAGGTAACAAACGGCGCACGGCAATTGTAGTTACAGAATTGCCTTATCAGGTGAATAAAGCCGGTTGGATTGAAAAAGTTGCCGATTTAGTCAATCAAGGACGTTTAAATGGAATCGGTGACATTCGCGATGAGAGCGATCGCGATGGAATGCGGGTAGTTATCGAGTTAAAGCGCGATGCTAATCCTCAAGAAGTTTTATATTATTTGTATCAGCAGACTGCGCTGCAAACTACCTTTGGAGCTATTCTTTTAGGGATAATCAACGGACAACCACGCCAGTTAAGTTTACGTCAGTTGTTGCAAGAGTTTTTGGATTTCCGCGAACAAACTCTTAGCCGTCGCTATACTCATGAATTAGGTAAAGCAGAAAGTCGGTTACATTTGGTAGAAGGTTTGCTTGCTGCACTTTCTCAAGTAGATGAAGTAATCGATATTTTGCGACAGTCTCCCGATGGTTCTACCGCGAAAGTCAGTCTTATAAGTACACTGGAATTGAGTGAAGTGCAGGCAGATGAAATTTTAGCCATGCCTTTACGTCGTCTCACTGGTATGGAGCGACAGAAATTACAGGAAGAGTACGAAGAACTTGAAACAAGGATTAATACCCTACGTAATTTACTCAGTGATAGAAAAGAACTACTTAAAAGTCTAAAAAAAGATTTGCGGAGTTTAAAACGTTCTTATAACGATAAGCGGCGTACTAAATTTGTCGCAAAGCCAGATAATAAAGCATTTGCTCAACAGAAAAATAAAGGCAACCAAAAAGATAAAGGTGCTAAATCAAAAGCTGGTAGTTTACAATCACAGGCACCTATTGAAGATGTAGTATTAGATTTTTCGCAGCGCGGCTACGTGCGACGAATTAGTTCATCCTCGAAAAAGTCGAAATTAGACGGCGGAGTTCCCGATTACGATTTCATTATTCAAGCTGAGGAAGCTAATACTCAAAAAGACTTACTTGTGGTAACTAGTAGTGGTAAAGCTTACCCGTTACAGATAGGAGAAATTCCGAATACAACAGCACGCGCAGCCAGAGGAACGCCTCTTATTACTTTGCTAACATCTACCGCTCAAAGTCAAAATGAATCTATTGTTGGTCGTTTAGTAATCCCAGAAAATTCAACTAATACAGATGTAATTCTTTTAACTAAACAAGGACGTATCAAGCGTTTGTCAGGAGAAGAATTAACAAATGTGACTCGTCGCGGAGTGACTATTTTGAAGCTCAAAGAGGATGACGAATTATTATTAACTAAGTTTGTAAGCAAAGGCGAGCATTTAGTTTTAGCTAGTTCGGGTGGAAGGCTGCTGCATTTTGAAGTTAATGACGAACAGCTTCCCTGCATGGGGCGTACTGCTGTTGGATTACAAGCGTTGCGCGTGGGAAGACAGCATCAGATAGTCGGCTGTACTAATTTTGAGAAAAACCACAATTTATTGCTGGTGACTCAATCCGGGTATGCCAAACAAATTAGTCCAAACAAATTGAAATTAGCTAATCGGGGTGATTTAGGCGCTCAGGCATTTAAATTTACCGTTCCAACTGACAACCTTGCCGGTATAGCATTAGTCAAACCGCAAACTGAAATAGCCCTTGTTACCAGCAATCAACGAGTGATACGTCTGGATGGGGAAAGCGTGCCTTTATTAGGTAAAAACGATAAAGGTGAAAAAGTTATAGACCTCAACCGCGATGAAACAATTGTCACCGTTCATGAAGTTGCAGTTGATAATAACTCATAATCTGATACGGTTGTTTGTTTTCTTTCAAACTTAGGGAGACGTTATGTATAACGTCTCTACACTCCTTCAGAATTAACGGGACTAACCACTAAGTTTTTATTTCATCCCGCCGGAAAATACAATTCGCCGTTTAAATTTAATTTAATTCTTCTATATAACCCATGCTGCTAATGTTCTGAGCTTTTTTTATCTCAAAACACTGTATATGTCAATAAAAAGTTACATGATTGTTGTAAAACGTTGCATTAATTAACCAAATTGCTATACAATATTTCTGGATATTAGGAATAATTAGCAATTTAGTCAGGAGCAAAAATTATGACCGACTCAACAAAAACATCAATCGCAAATGTTGAAGAACGTAACGCTTGGCGCTGGGGCTTTACTCCTCAAGCAGAAATCTGGAATGGTCGTTTGGCAATGATTGGCTTTTTGGCTGCTGCTTTAATCGAACTTTTTTCCGGTCAAGGCTTTTTGCACTTCTGGGGTATCCTGTAAATTCTTAAATATCGGATATTTTCAGATATTAACGTTTTAAAATTATTTTATAAATACAGCAATCCTAGATGAGTCGTGAGAAAGCTAGGTGCCAGAAACCCGGTTTTTTGGAAAAACCGGGTTTCTAAAATCTCACAAATGATTTAGGGATGCTATAGAAAAAGACCTGGGAGTATTAGTTGTCTCCCAGGTCTTTTTGTAATCGTTTGTAAATAGTTAATAATCACAAACGATTTAATGTAATAATTTTTTAGCGGATATATTCTTTAAGAACGCTATTGCGATTGGGGTGACGCAGCTTACGAAGTGCTTTAGCCTCAATTTGACGAATACGTTCGCGAGTTACGTTAAAAATTTGTCCAATCTCTTCAAGAGTTTTCATGCGGCCGTCGTCTAAGCCATAACGTAATCTGAGAACATCGCGTTCGCGAGGACTGAGACTATCTAAAACTTTTTCGAGGTCTTCACGTAGTAAACTCTTAGAAACTTGATCTTCTGGTGTTTCACCATCAGATTCGATAAAGTCACCCAAACGGGAATCTTCTTCTTTACCGATAGGAGTTTCTAAAGAAATTGGTAGCTGAGCAGATTTAGCGATAAATCTCAGCTTTTCAATAGTCATCTCCATACGAGTAGCTATTTCTTCCTCTGTGGGTTTGCGTCCCATTTCTTGAGAAAGTAGCTTGGTAGTTTTCTTAATGCGGGAGATGGTTTCGTAAAGGTGAACTGGTAGACGAATCGTCCGAGATTGGTCGGCGATCGCCCGAGTAATAGCCTGACGAATCCACCATGTAGCGTAGGTCGAAAACTTATAACCTTTTTCGTGGTCGAACTTTTCTGCGGCTCGAATCAAACCAAGACTACCTTCCTGAATCAAATCTTGGAAAGATAAACCGCGATTCATGTATTTCTTAGCAATCGAAACTACAAGGCGCAGGTTAGATTGAACCATTTTGTCTTTCGCCCTACGTCCGACGTGAAGGCGATAGCGGAATTTTTGCAAAGGCAATTGTACCGCTTCTGCCCATTCGCTCTCTTGGGGTTGGCGTTCTAGCTGCTGTACTAGTCTGTCGCCAACTCTCTCTAATTCAAGCAAATCGGCAATTTTACGTGCCAATTCAATTTCTTCGTCTGCTCTTAGAAGGCGAATTCTACCGATTTCCTGTAAATACAGACGAATTGAATCTTCGGTGTAATGCTTTTTCTTGGCTTGTGTCCGACGACGACCTTTAGCAGCTTTTCGGGTCTTTGCCGTGTCACCAGCAGAGCCAGATCCTGCAAATTCTTCTTCGCCTTCATTAATTAAGTCTTCTTCTTCTTCTTCGTCGTCATCGATTAAGATTTCTAACTCCATCTCGGGCTGATTTATCACTCCCAGGTTAGGTTGATAAATATTTTCGAGTACGTTGTTAGCCTGGTTCATGCCGCGTTCCTCATGCTCCTTGCAGAATCAATTACTAGTGGTGGTGTTTTTCCGTATCTATAGCTGAATACTCTTCAGTTAGAGAGACGTTTATATTTTGATTTCAGGCGTTTGCCTGCTTTTCAACAAACATAGAAAGTTTTTGTATTGGTTGTACTTAAGTATGACCAAAATACAGCCCGTTAATTACTTTCATTTAGACAACAAACTGCTCCCAACTGAATTACATAAGAAGAACTTTGCGTGTCTAATGGTCGCTTTTAATTCGGGTAACTTCCAGCGTTGTGAAAAGTAAACACCACGATTAATGTCGTTACTTTAAACTTCCGTCTTGTTTTTAGAAAAATTCAACTTTCGGGTCATCAACCTTTCTCATATATAAATTAATATGACTTGGGTAAGATTTTCCAGAAAGACTGTTCCGATTGTAGCCTGTTTCACAGAAATTGCACTATGCCTGACTGTGGTATTCATAAAGTTATAAACTTATTAATGGTCTGTTCTAGCAAAAACACATTAAAGATTGTAGGCATATTGTGTAATTTTTTGCCAAAATTTATGGAATTACACGCGAGCGCGACTTAATGCAGAAGAACCATTCATACAGTTATATTTATGCTCCAAGTCTATAAAGACAACATTATACGTAGAGGGAATTACCACGCTTGTAGGGGGAATTCTGGTTGAATAGCGATTAATGTTGACGAAGACTTTACCATTCATGCATTTGTGTTGTTATATTCTCTCGTAAAATTTAGATGTAGATACTGCGACCGTGGATTCTTGTTTTATCCTGTATCCGATCGAGTAGAGGTGAGACCTATTACTCGATTGAGTATAGTTATACCTTCTATTAACATTTTTTGGCTGAAAATAAGACATTCATCCAAAGTTACTGTTTGTAGCTAGGCAAACTGTTCGATTGAATCCACTTGCTTATAACTACACCTTAGCGCACCATTCAAATTTCAGCCTTAAGAATCTTGACAAAATTTTGGAGCATGATACATAGATGATTTTTAGTATCGAAAAAGCCGCTTCATTAGTCGATTGCATTGTTGCCTTCACCTAGAACAAATGCTTTTATAACCTACTAATCTGCAACAAGGGTGAAAGACAGTATATTTTACGGTTGCGTATTTATACTCGGAGAAATAAGGTACAACTAGGCTAAATTTAAACTCAGTAATATATACTCAATTTTCACCGACCTCTTGGCATATTTTCAAAAAATCATAAAGCTAGTATCCTGGATATTCTGTTCATTTTTCACCTTACCTCTTCCGGAAGATTGACAAATTTACTTTTTGGTCTATCAAGTATTTACTGTCAATCAAACTACATATAGTAATTTATCTGATTATTGAAGTATAAATTATAGTGGATAAAATGAAACTTTCAAAGTTCAGTTGTTTAAAGATGTATGTTATTCACAAACGGTTACTTCAATTTATAGTCATTAAAAAAAGCGATCGGTAATTGTGTCTCCTCAAAGTCACTTACCGATTGCTAATAACAATAAATAATTCAAAATTTGAACTGATAAAGATATTAGATATCCAAATCCGTCATATCAAGTTTGGAACTGTGAGTTTCTATAAATTCGCGACGAGGTGCAACGCGATCGCCCATCAAAATCGTGAAAATTCTGTCGGCTTCCGCTGCGTCTTCGATTTCTACTCTTTTTAAAGTTCGGGTTTCTGGGTTCATAGTGGTGTCCCAAAGTTGATCTGCCATCATTTCACCCAAACCCTTAAATCTCTGAATAGCGTACTTGGCGTTTTGCGGCATTTCGTTAGTAATCAAGTTTTGCAATTCGCGATCGCTATAGCAATAGTAATGATTACGTCCTCGTTCTACTTTGTATAAAGGCGGACAAGCGATATAAATGAAACCGTCTTGAACTAAAGCTTTCTGA
>JBCCLY010000055.1:0-11314 GCA_039026655.1 Cyanobacteria bacterium P01_C01_bin.38
AAGCAAGACTTGGAAAGTAAGGTAGAGTATCGTACAGCCGAACTTCAAACAGCAAATAAACAGCTACAAGCCCAAATATTAGGAAGACAGCAAGCCGAGGAATCTCTACATAGAACAGAAGCGCGGTTAGAAAAACTAGCAACTAACGTTCCGGGAATGATTTATCAATACGTACTGCGTCCAGATAATTCTCATTATTTTTCCTATGTTAGTCCTGGTTGTTATGATTTATTTGAATTAGAACCAGAACAGATTCAAGGAGATGTAAAAAATATTTTTGGAAAAACTCATCCAGATGACTTTCCAATTTTACAGCGGTCAATAGCAACTTCTGCTAAAAGTTTGCAGCCTTGGAAACAAGAATGGCGAATTATTAATTCTTCGGGAGAATTTAAGTGGGTGAAGGGACATTCTAAACCAGAAAGGCAAGCCAACGGTGATATTGTTTGGGATGGAATGGTAATTGATATTACCGAGCTTAAGCAAGCAGAAAATGCGCTGAAGCAAAGTGAAGAAAAATTCCGTACTTTGTTTGAAAAATCGGCTGATGGAATTCTTTTGTATAACGGTAAAGTTTTTATAGATTTTAACCAAGCAGCAGTAGATATGATGGGCTGTACTAGTAAAGAGCAATTAATGCGTATAGCTCCATCAGCAATTTCTCCTGACTTTCAGCCTGACGGTACTTCGTCCTTTGATAAGCAAATGGAGTTAACGAAAATAGCCTTTGCTAAGGGTGGACATCGCTTTGAATGGGTGATTCGCCGTAGAGATGGTAAATATAAGCCTTTAGATGTTCAATTGACAGCTATTTGCTTAAATGGGGAAGCGATATTTTACGCAGTTTGGCGAGACATTACAGACCGCAAAAAAGCTGAAGAAGCATTAAAGCAGTCAGAAATACGTTATCGAGAATTAGCTAATAAAGAAAAACTACTTAATAGTCTTGCCAGCCAAATTCGCAATACTCTCGATATAGATACAGTATTAGAAACAGCGATTGAAAACATTAAACGTTTATTAAATATTGATAATTGTAGTTTTTCTTGGTTTTATCCCAATGCTAAACCACCAGTTTTAGAAACCATCAAAGAGTCAAAAAAACATAACTTACCTAGTTTGTTAGGCCAACGTTTTGTAGACCAGTTAGGGTTGGTGACAGAACCATTCTTAAAGCAAGAAATACTGAAAACAGACGACACAAGCAAATGTGAAGAACCAATACATCGGCAACTCTTAGAATCTTTAGGAATAAAATCAGAAGTTGTAGTGCCAATTCAAACTCGTTCTGGTCAAATTGGTGTAATTGTTTGCGCTAATTGGGCCCAAACTCGTTGTTGGACTGATAATGAAATAGAGCTACTGCAAGCAGTAGTAAACCAACTTGCCATTGCTATCAACCAAGCCGATCTTTATGCCGAAACTCAGCAAACTGCGCTGAATGCTCAAAAACAAGCGGAACAAGTTGAAAAAACTCTACAACAACTCCAAAAAACCCAATCTCAGTTAGTGCAAAGTGAAAAAATGTCTGGTTTGGGTCAATTAGTGGCTGGAGTTGCTCACGAAATCAATAATCCCGTTAACTTTATATACGGCAATTTAATTCATGCGAATAATTATGCTGAAGATATATTAGGTTTGCTTAAACTGTATGAAGAGGAATATCCCGAACCGACTCTGGAAATACAAGAAGAAATAGAAGCTCTCGAAGTAGATTTCCTAGCTTCCGATTTACCTAAACTAATGAAGTCGATGATGGTAGGGGCTGAAAGGATTCGGGGAATCGTGCAATCGTTGAGAACCTTTTCCCGTCTTGACGAAGCTGAAATGAAAACGGTAGATATTCATGACGGCATTGAAAGTACGTTGATTATTCTGCAACATCGCTTTAAATCTAAGCAGACACATCATGAAATTGAGGTCATTAAACAATACGCTGACTTACCTAAAGTAGCTTGTTTTGCCGGACAGCTTAACCAAGTGTTTATGAATCTAATTGCTAATGCTATTGATGCTTTAGAAGAAGGAATACGCAACGGTCGAGTCTCTACTCCCCGTATTACAATTACTACAGAAATGATAGATAATGACTGTGTTGCTATCTACATCGCCGATAATGGTACGGGAATTTCTCCAGAAGTTCAGCGACGTTTATTTGACCCATTTTTTACTACCAAACCTGTTGGTGTAGGAACTGGCTTGGGGTTATCAATCAGTTATCAGATTGTCGTTGACAGGCATGGTGGTCAGCTACATTGCTTTAGCGAACCGGAACAAAGTACTAAATTTGTGATCGAAATCCCTATTACTCAACCAGATAATACTTAACAGGAATACAAATAGATAAACCACCATTACCTATAAGCGGATGTGGTGGTTGATTTAACATTAATAATCGGGCTGAAAATTTACGGTTTAGTTGCACTAACTAAGGAGAAATAAGAGTGAGTTGAAGTTATCAAAACATCTTCAAATCCAGCCTCTTCTAAAAGCTGATTAATTTCACTTGCACTAAATTGCTTTCCTCTAGCCCACCAAATCATACACATAGAGTATGAAATTGCTGCTGCTGGTCCATCTTTGGTATCGTTTAGAAGCATTTCATGTATGTAAATGCGACCACCTTTGGGTAATGCTTCAAAACTGCTTTTTGCTAAATGCTGGCATTTTTCCCATTCCCAATCATGGATAATATTACTGAATAAAACAGCATCATAACCAGGAGGAAAGTCATCATTAAAAAAGTTTGCAGAATATGTGTCTATTTGATTAGATAATCCAGCTCGGGAAATATAATCTTCTGCTATGGAGCAAACTACTGGTAAATCCAAAATTGTGCATTGAATCTGAGGATAGCGCTGAGCTAAAGCAACAGAAACAGCAGCAGAACCGCCTCCCACATCGAGAAGACGTTTTACCTCAGAAAAGTTACCATAATTTGCGACACCTAAAGCACCAGGCATTGTCATACTTTGCATAGCACCCGTAAATAGTTTAGCTTTGTCAAACTCCATTTCGTGAGCTTCCCAAACATCCTGCTCTTGGTAAACGTTCGCTGTATCATTTTTTAATCCTTCTAACAACACAGAATGTGTCAGAGGATTATTCGCCATTAGTTTGAGCATTCCACCCCAGTAATAAGGGCTTTGGGGAAGCAAAAAATTACAAGAAACTTGCGTAAGATTAAATTTACCATTTTGCTGAAGTAGATATCCTAATGAGGTCATAACTCCTAAAAGAGCTTCAGTACCACGCTCGCTTAAACAAAGACTCGCGCTTACCTCAGATGCTGTTCTTGGTGCTTCTGCAATTAAAGAAAATAATCCTAACTCATCTGCAACACTCAGCGTTGGAAAGTGAAACATAGACATCCACGTTTCCCAAAGTAATCCATCATCGCAACCAGGCACAGCAGACTTCTGTTTTTCAGTTGATAACCAAATATTATTTTCATCTGGGTTTTTTTCCTGTTGTCCAAATGCTATTAAATCTGTCATTAAATTGTCTTCCTATATTGCTAGCTATTATCAAGAACAGGACTTACGCAACTGTCACAATACTCGGTTGGTGCGTGACACTGAAAACATTCTTACTACGTTCAACATTAGTCAAAGTGTCACAGCACCCTACAAAAAAATATGCCGGTTGCGTAAGTCCTAAAGAAATTATTACAGCGAAGATATATTCAAATTACTAATTTAATTTACTAAATTAGACTTTGATAATTCTGTACTCAAATCGTGCAACCTGACAATCTAGCAGCATCAAACGATATGCTTTTATATAGTTAAAAGAGAACATATGTTACATGAATAAATTTATAATCTCTCTTCTATAAAGAATAATATTTTCTGCTTATTTCAAAACAAAAAAATTAGACAGAAAATCTTAAAGCCATTTGACATAGTAATTTAATATAATTTACATGATTAAACTATTTATGGCATTAGTAAAAACTCAGAAAAAAAAACTCAAAAAAATAATTAATTAGAGATAATACTTAAGTAAAAGCTTTTGAAAAAGATATAAAAAGACGTTGCGTTGCAACGTCTCTACATTAGCGTTATTAGCGTTGATTTAAGTTAATTTGAAAGAAATGGGAAAATACAAATTAGGTACAAAGCATCCAAACCCATGCCCCATGCCCAATGCCCAATTACCAATTACCTAAGCCGCACTTTTCAAACCATTATGCTTGAGTAAAGGTTGAGTACTAGGCTCTCTACCACGGAAGGATTTAAATACTTCCATCGGGTGTTTGCTACCACCAAGAGCAAGTACGGTATCGCGGTAACGTTTGCCTGTTTCTTTAATTGCTTTTTCGTCTTCTAATCCAGCTTCTTCAAAAGCAGCAAAAGCATCTGCACTCAATACTTCAGCCCATTTATAGCTGTAATAACCTGCTGCATATCCCCCAGCAAAAATATGTCCGAAAGCACAGAGGAAATTATCTTCGGGTAGCGGTGGCAATACAGTTGTATTTTTAGCTATACGGCTGCGTACATCATCGGGAGTTTCGCTACCATCGGCACGATAGCGGTAATGCAATTCTATATCGAGCAAGCTAAAGTGTAGTTGGCGCAACATTCCGCTACCGCTCATATAGTTGCGTGCTGCTACAAGTTTCTGATAATAATGTTCTGGCAAAGGTTCGCCGGTTTCGTAATGCTTCGCCATTCCCATCAAAGTCGGGCGTTCGTAACACCAGTTTTCCATAAACTGGCTGGGTAATTCTACGGCATCCCATTCGACGTTATTAATACCCGCTGCACTAGGATAATTTATTTTGGTCAGCATATGCTGCAAACCATGACCGAATTCGTGGAAGAGGGTTTCTACTTCCGTAAAGGTCATTAAGCTGGGTTTATCATCAACGGGAGGAGTTTGGTTACATATCAAATAAGCGACGGGCAACTGAATATCAGTTTTACCGTTTTCCTTAATTTGACGGCGATTTAAACAGGTATCCATCCATGCACCACCGCGTTTTTCAGCAGGGCGGCTGTAAGGATCTAAGTAAAAATAAGCTATGGGATTTCCTGTCTCGTCGGCGATTTGAAAATACCGGACATTTTCATGCCATACAGGAGCTTGTCCGTCGGCAGGAGTAACGCTAACGTTGAATAAGCGTTTTACTAATCCGAATAAGCCATCAAGCACTTGAGGCAAAGGGAAATAAGGACGTAATTCTTCTTGTGTAAAAGAAAACTTCTCTTCACGCTGACGCTCTGCCCAAAAGGTGATATCCCAGTTTTTTAAATCGTTAGCTTCGGGAGCATTTTTAGAAGCTGCAAACTCTTTAAGTTCTGCTAATTCCTTCTTCGCAGCATCGTAACTGGTAAGACGCAATTCTTCGAGAAGTTTGTCAACTGCTTCCACGTTAGGAGCCATTTTACTAGCTAAACTCACTTCGGCATAGTTTTTATATCCGAGTAATTCAGCTAATTCCTGTCTTAACTCCAAGATACGCTTAATTATCGGTCTATTATCCAAATCTCCCGCAGATGCACGAGAAATAAAAGCTTTATACAGTTGTTCGCGTAAATCCCGACGCTTGCTGTGCTGCATAAAAGGAGCGTAGCTAGGAAAATCCAAAGTTACCAGCCAAGGGCCATTTTCCGGAGTCGCATTTTCCTCACCACCATCTCTTGCCCCTTGGGCTGCCAAACTCAGCCAGCTCGGAGGTAAACCTTCAACTTCTTCAGAATTTACTAACTTTAAACTAAAAGCTTTAGTTGCATCTAAAAGATGATTAGAGAATTTCGTAGAAAGTTCGGCCATTTCCATTTGGATTGCATTGAAACGTGATTGCGCTTCACCTTCCAAACCAATACCCGCAAGTTCGGCATCGCGGATAGAAGATTCAACAATTCGCTGTTGTGCAGAATCCATCTGATTCCAAATATCGCCCTCTCGCAAGGCTTTAAAAGCATTGTAAATGGGTTTACTTTGCCCAAGTCGGTTAGAAAACTGTATTATTTTTGGTTGTGAAGTTTCGTAAGCTTGACGTAATTCCGGGCTATTTTTCACACCCATCAAATGGCTAACAATACCCCAACTCCAAGTCAAACGTTCAGTTAACGTTTCTAAAGGTTCTACCAAACCACTCCAAGTAGGTTTTACATCAGCTTCCAACTGAGTAAGTTCTTCGTTTAACTCCGAGAGTAATTGATTTAAAGCAGGTTCTACGTGTTCCGGTTTAACTTCCGTAAAAGGAGGTAAACCCGAACATTTAAGCAAGGGATTATCCGAGATAGCAACGTTTGTGGACATAAATGTGTGAGAGACAAATATTCTATTATATATAATTCTAATTTAGTGATTTTTAGTTGATTTAGCCTTTGTGGAATCCCGTACCGAACAGGTGTAGAGACGTAAAATTTTACGTCTCCCGACAATTGCGAGCAAAACTAGTCATATCACATTAGTAATTTCCAAAGTTTCCAACACCATCCACACTACAAATAATCCATACATCCCTAGCAACACTACGCATTCTTTCTTGCTCAAAGCTAATCCCATGCGAAGCATTGCAAATAATACAATAGTTGCGAAAGTTAATACACCCATCATTGGAGCAGCAACAGCAAAATCAACAATTGAAGCACCAGCAATCATTACTCCTACAGGAATCGCTACGAGTAAATCAAAAATATTGCTACCCAAAACATTGGCAAGACTGATAATACCGTCACCTCTTTGAGCAGCGCGGATACTAACAAAAGCATCAGGTAAACTAGTACCGGCAGCAATTACAGTAATACCCCAAAGAAAAGTTGGCGTATTAAAAACCTTTCCCAAACCAATTGCTCCCGAAACGATTCATTCATTAGCGGGGTTGATCTTATTGTTTACTAAGAGTCACACGCCAAGACACAAATATGCAAAGTTTTAGCAATACATTGTTTAATTTTCTTTTATTGGCAGATGAAAAAAATTATATCTAAGGTTGATACAGATGAAGAAGTTGATTAAGCAAGTGAAACTCTCGGTAAAAAATAGTTCTGAGGAAACTTTTCCGTAATAATCATAATAACTTTTGCTTTAGAGAACACACAGTAAGTACGGAACAGAATATTTTCTTTGGGTTCAAGTGAAAAATAATTTGATAATTCATTAGCTGGTTCTTCACCTGAATCGATGATTTCTTTAAAGGTTTCAATTTTATGCTCTGACCAAAGCTTACCAATTGGTTTATTGGTATTAAGCAATTCATAGCTCAATAGTTCATCCAAGTTATTAATTAAGATAAGCGAATCAGCATAGATAAAATTACGCTGGCTAATCTCTCCTTGAAGAAGAACTTTTCTGGTAATAACTTGCTCTTGTTTATTCAGCTTTATCATCGGAAATTCAAGCTTCATGTTAGCTAATTGTTCCGAGAGTTTAACTACTTGAATTGGTTCGGATAAGTAAGCTTCTAACATAGCTGTAACTGTGCCATTAGCTTTTAACAAAATCTTCTGGAAAGTGCCTAAATCGGGTGTTACTAAATGGGTAGATGCTTGAAAATTACTTATTATCTTCTGGTCTGTTTCCGAACAAGTAGGTACTTCTGTATAATTAATAGACATTTGTAAATCTCTTTTTATGGTTTCGTTTGTTTGCTAATACTTTTAATTCGGCATTACAAGGGCTAACCTAGATAAAATTAGACAGATGAAATGTTTGAAACGGTCGCAGGAGACAACGAGTTTTGTGAAGCTTTAGCACGAATAAAGCCAAGTTTCGGAATTAAAGCCTTAAACGCGTAGATCAAACGACCTTTTAAACCTGCTTTTACAATATGAGTTGGTTTACTTACAGGTAGTTTCATCAATATTTCCCGAGCTAAGGATTGCTTATTCCCAGGACCTTTAAGTCGAAACTGAGTAGCTTGAGTAGCACCATATACCATGCGAAGCCAGATACGAGGGTATAGGAAAAAGTATTTCCATAGTGGAGGCTCGCATCCAATCAAATTAGCTATGTCATCCATATAGTGGTGATAATCAACCAAGCTTCGGACTCGGTGAGCGTTATGCTCGAACTGTTCTAAGTAAGCAGCTCTATCTATACACGTAACTCTTTCCATTTCTGCCGGTTCAGGAAGGGTTCGTTCTTCCTTGCAAATCAAAGCAAAAAGCCTTGCCTGCATTTCCATAATCGGAAACTGACTGCCGAAACCTGGACGTGCCCAACCAATCCAAACTAATTTGTCTCGATATTTCGGATGAAACATATGTTTGTAAAGGCTACGAGGATCTGTTTCCTTAATTTCTTTTGGAAGAAAAGACACATGGTTTTTGTAGCCAGTAGAAAATACAACGGCATCAATATTTTGCAGAGTTTCTCCGTCTGCCGTATGTAGCGTTCTTCCTCCATCTTCTATTTTTGTAATGTCACCAACAACTTTACAGCCATGATGCACGATAGCTTTGGGTAATGAAAAGGTTTTGGTTCCGAAGATTCCCCAAACACCCTTTCGTGCCTTAATCTTCTTATTGAGTTCAACTACTGTATCGTGAACTGGATCTTTCTGGCTCAACTCTGCTTGATAAATAGCTTCGGTTAAAGTTTTTCCATAATCGCGAGGAAGACCCCATACACCTCGATGAGTAGAAATATCAGCAGCACATATACCTCTCTTGCGGGGTGCCACCCATCCTGTTGTGTTACGAAGGCTTACCCAGCACTTATTGGCTACACGAGATGCTTCTAAAGCGACATCAGAACCAGACTCGCCTCCCCCAACTACTAAGACGTTTTTACCTGACAGACTTTGTGCGTTACGGTACTCTTTAGAATGAGAGTATTCAACTTCGGTTAATAAGTCTTTCCATTCAGGATAATTAGGGATTGCGTTGTTGCCAATTGCGATTGCAATTCGCTTTGATAGAAAAGTTTCTCCTGATTCTAACTGAACTTGCCAACCTTCATTGCTTTCTGGAACTATAGCCACAACTTTAGAGTTGAAACGGATGCGTTGGAGAACGTGAAAATGTTCTGCATAACTTTTCCAATAATCAACTGCTTCTTTCTTAGTCCAAAATAAGTGCTGCTTCCCATCGCCGATCCAAAAATCTGAAAACATACTCATCGTGGCAGAGGAAGTTAATACTAAATTGTCGTATGTATTAGCAAAAGTGCCTCCTAGATCCCCAGCTTGCTCCAAACAAAGAACATTGTGCAGACCTTGTTCGAGTAATTCTTTAGTAGAAACTAGACCTCCAGGTCCGGCTCCAATTACAATGCAATCTAACATGATAGTTCACCTCTCTTTATTGCTAATTTAATGACTACAAAGTATCAACGTCAACACGAACATTACCTATATTTAAACTTAAAAAACCTTAAATAAAATTCGTGCATTTTTTTTGTGTAAACAGAATGTAAAGATAAAATATACTTTAAGTATGAATCCATAAAACTTATCCCAAATTTATATTTTTTAAGAGTCTAATTAAATGTCATTTTTATGGTTATTTTATGGTTAAAATGTAAAACCAGATATAGCCTTGATATACAGTGGGGTAAAATCTTTGAAACTTTATACCACTATAAATAAAAATCACATCCCACTTTATATATCACCTTCTTTAGTTGAAGCTGTATGAATAATCATAAGTTAGTTTTTGATGTGGAAAAAGTTATGTTGATTTAGGTGTAACATTTAACTGCCAAGCGAAAAAGAAAGCAAATTAAACCTGTCGCAAACGGCTAAACCAAACAGTGTTAAAGCAATAAGCACAGATACGATATCGTCAAAGTCCAATTTACTTGAACCTTTACTGTGCCCCTTCGTAAACTCGTACATTTCTAAATCAACAGGAATTTCCGGTACCGCTTCAAATAATGTCAGCGCTAAAAATAAAATTATTGAACATACAGCACTTTAGACTAAATATTTAATCCGCTGCCACGGCGGGTTTTATTTATGTTGGTGCGGTTTCAACTGCCAAGTAAAGTATTTGATTAGGTTGGCGTTAAAAATTGTAGACAAGATAAGAGAGTAGAAAGTAAAGATAAGGGTTTAAAGCTAATTTACCTGAATGTTACATGATTCTATTTATTTGTGCCTACTTTCTTAAGCAACAATAACTGGTAACTGATTACTGCATTTCACGCAAACATTAAAGTCAGAAGCTAGAAAAGTAAATTTCTAAGTTCTGACTTATGTCTACTATTGAATTTTCAGTTAAATATTCAAAAATGCTTAAATACTTATCATAATGATATTTTGTTTACTTACAATCCGAGCCAATACATTTAACCGTCTTTACGGCTCCAACTTCATTTCTTACAAACATATTAAACTTAGGCTGCCAAACATATAGTTGATAAACTCCCAACAATAACAGGACACTGCCTATTTGTATAACCGATGGAGCCGATACAAACCCCATTACTAAAAGTATTACTCCGGTAAAAAGTATAGCTATACGATATACTTCTTCAGCTATATTTAGTCCCAGCCAGATAGCACATAACCCAAGAATAAATAGCACCGGATAAACTGTTAACATTTACATCTCCTAAACTTAAAGTTTATAATTATTTATCGTTTTCTTAGAATAGCAATTGTTTAACGTTAAAGAATAATTGTTTTACAATTCTAAATATCTAACTTCTACAAACATTCAAAAATCTCTAAAAAAGCCGATTTTAGAGACTTCGCTTCACATTTATTCAAGTTTTTCCTGTTGTAATCTGATGTCACCGATAACGTCAACTGTATATTACTCATGAATAATGCTTTTGCAGTCCATTTTTATAGGGATCAACTATTTAAAAGCAAGATTGAAAGCTATGGTTGATTGTATAACTGCTTTATTTTATAAAAAGAGCGAGTCTCAGGCATCGATATATAATTCCGATTTGAGTAAGGTATTCGTACCATCTTTACAACAGACATATATAAAATATAGCTGCTTCAGAAGCTATAAATTGAGCAACAAAATCATCAGGAGTTAAAATTTCAGTGATATCAACCTAACTAAAAATCTTAAAATCTCTTACAATCGACTATTCTATGAACTGCGCCGATAATGCAGAGGCATCATAATAAGTAGGTGAACAAAAATATTTACCGTCATTACGAGCGAAGCGAAGTAATCCTAACCCTTGCGATTGCTTCGTTTCACTCCGTTTCACTCGCAATGACATTGTGTAATTGATTTTGTTTAATTACTTAAATTTGTTATATCTATATTTTTTTGAAATAATAAACATTCAAACATTAAGATTAGTTTAAAAACTTGAATAATCTACTTTGAAAGAAACTTGTTATATTTGCTAGATCGCACAACCTTAGAATCAATATTACAGAAAAAGC
>JBCCLY010000056.1:0-11249 GCA_039026655.1 Cyanobacteria bacterium P01_C01_bin.38
CTTACCTTTTACCCCTCACCTCTGATTAAACTTATCCCTTAAGTTTACCCCTATCTTTATCCCCTAATTTTTGGTTATGCTACAGACTAGTTATACATAGGAAAAAACAATCCCAATTATTCGTATTATTAAATAGTCTCAAATTCAGCATTAAGGTACAACCTTCGATAGGTGAAAAGGCTTGAACGACAAAAAATACTAATTTGATTGCTGCGATGTAAATCGTGAATACGGTAGGCTTTTTAAGATTGGTAAGTACCACAAATACATTGTGATAATGTTTTAGCGAGAAAAATCAATGAGAAGTAACTTCACTAACTATTATACAAATAATTTCGAGCAAAAACAGCAGCTAAAGCAAGCTTTTGTGACAACATCCAAAGCTGTAGCAATTTCTCAATTTCAAGAACTAAGTAATTTTTTGTATCAAACTGCTTGTAAAATTAGCAAGCTAGCCAACTGCTCGCAATTAATTATTGTAATTTGTCAGGAGGGTAGAGAAAAAATTATAGTCAGTAATGATACTACATATAAACCTAAAAAATATAAAAATATAATTAATAAAACAATTAAATATATTAGACAAAATCGAGAATACAAGAAAGCTTTTGACCAGTATATTTATATTCCATTAAAAATAATTAATGGCGAAATAGTTGGAGCTATTTGCGCTTTAAAGAAACAGGCATTATCTTATACAAAGGAGGAAATATTAACGCTAGAAATGTTCGCAGAATTAGCTGCTACTAAGATACATAACTATCGTTTGAGTCAGCAGCAGAAAAAAATGAATAGTGTTTTTCAAACTAAAATTGCTAACTATGTCAAAGAATTAAACGTTGTTAAAGCTAAATTAGATAGAAGTATCCATCTGACAAAAGTTGGCGAGTTTACTGCATCTATTATTCATGAAATCCGTAATTCGCTAACAATAGTAAAAATGGGGTTAGAATATTTTAACAAAGTAGATAATTTACCACAGCCAGCAAAAGAACGTTTATCGTTATCAACAAGTGAAGAAAAAAGATTAGAGCGTTTACTACAAGAAATATTGCTTTATTCTAAGCCTAATAATTTGCAATTATCCTCTCTAGACGTAAATACTATTATTGAAAAATCTCTGACTCTTATCGAACAAATGCCGCAAGCGAAAGGAAGAATTATAGAATTCAAGCCTTTTCCACAAACAATAAATATTTTAGGCGATGCAGATAAACTAAAACAGATATTTATCAATCTTCTTCGCAATGCTTGTGAAGCAGTTGAAAATGGTGAATTAATCAAATGGCGAGTCTGTTACCCACATCAAGATTATGTGCGTATCAGTATTAATAACGGTGGAAAAACTATCCCTTCTTTTGATTTGTCACAAATCACTCAACCTTTTTATTCAACTAAATCTGATGGAACTGGATTAGGTTTATCAGTTGTAGAACAAATTGTCAAAGCTCATGGAGGTAAATTATCAATTCAGTCAAATTTAATAACAGGTACCACAGTTAACGTTGAGCTACCTGTAGCTAGATAAAAATTTATTTGATTCATAGAAGTATAAAAGGGAAATCATCTATGAAAGATACAGCAGCGACTAAAACTCAGTTAATTCAAGAATTGGAAACTATTCGTCAACTTGAATTACAAATACTCGAACAGCTTTCAGAATTAGAAACTCAAGATACGCAAAAACAACCGGGATTTATTCCAGAAAATTCTGCAAATATAATTTATAATAAAAAGCCTCAAATTAAAAATAGTGAATCTGAAAAATTTCAGTTTCCCCAACAACCCCAATTAAGAGCGATATTTGCTTTTATCGAAGTAAATTATCATCAACCTATTAGCCTTAATGATGTTGCTAAAGCTTTCAATTATACGCCTTCGTATTTGACTAGTTTAGTACGTCGTCTAACCGGTAAAACTTTATATCAGTGGATTGTACAACGTCGTATGTTTCAAGCTCGCTGTCTATTATTATCAACAGAATTACCTATATGTAAAATTGCAGAAGCGGTAGGTTATCCCGACACGGGACACTTTGTTAAACATTTTCGTCAGATTCACAAAAAGCCTCCTAAATCTTGGAAGCATTTTCCGAATTAATCGAAAATGGGGAATAGGGAATAGTGAGTAAAGCTGAAGAAATCGAGTACTCCAACATACTAATTTTTTAGGTTTGTAGTAAGAAGGACTTTAGTCCCCCAGAGCGATAAATCGCTTACTACAAACCTGTTTATTATTTGTAAATCAAATTAATAAAACTTCGCAGTTGGCTGTAAACAGAAATCCATAAAATTACCAACTAAATCTACAAAATTACCATTGTTGTAGCAACCGCAAAAAAGTTAAATTACATTGAGGTGGTTTAACTCCTGGGTATATATCCAAAGTTATTAGAATAGATGGGATCTAAAAAAATGAGCCAACAAAATACAGCTGAAGTACCAATAGTGCTTGCGGGAAGATATAAAATTAAACCGGAGAAGCGAGAGAGGTTTTTACAATTAGCTAACTCAGGTTTAGAACCTAGCAGAGCGGAATCGGGTAATATTAGCTATAGTTTTTATGAAGAAGCTGATACTCCTAATTCCTTTATATACTTTGAAGAATGGAAAAGTAGAGAAGCATTAGTAGAGCATCTGAAGCAACCTTATGTGATTCCTCTGATAGAAGAGTTTTCGGAATTAGTTGATGGTGATGCTAATGTCCGAGTTTATGACATCTATAGCCTGACTTATGGGCTACCATCCATAGCTTAACCTATAGGCTGCCAATGTAAATAAGTATCGTTTGTGATACTAAGTTCGGTAGCATGGGGATGATTCAAAAAAACCGCAGAGTACGCAGAGTACACAGAGGAAGAGGGAAGAAAGGAAATCTCGAATTATTCTGATGCAAATGGATTTGATATTACTGAATCTATTACCCGTTTTCTGAATGTAATCGAAACAGTAAATCGAGATATTCCCTTGAATGGGATGAATTTGATTTTAGATCGTGCTGAAACTATCTCTAACAAAAATATTGAGAGAGTAAAAGCTTTGAATGGCGGAATCGCGATTCTGCATCGCATGGCTTATCAGGGTGAATATTTTCTCAACGTCTGTGGGGAAATATGGGTTGCGCTTGCTTTGTTTAGATTTCTTACCCATTTACCTTTAAAGAATGATATTAAATAATAAAAATCGAAAAAGATTTGAAGAATTATTAATTACCAAGGCTTTTCAAGATACTTCTTTTAAAAAAGAATTGATTGAAAACCCGAAAATGGCTATTGCTCAAAGTTTTGGTGTTCAACTACCAGTAGACATAGAAGTTAGGGTTTTGCAAGAAGACGAGAAAATACTCTATGTTGTGTTGCCATACGCATAATTAATAATTACAGAAGTGAAGAAAAATCTATTAATGTATGACTATTTAGTTGAGTACTTAAGTGCGGTTACACCTTACCTTTCTTCGGAACTAGTCAGTTTAAAAACCATTGCTAGAATTAAAACAATTTCTAAAACTTTAAAACCAACATGGGGAGCTTTTTTAAAATGTCCTTTGAGTGAAGATAATAGTACAGTTCATTTTTCTATTCATGCATTAGAAAATGCTATTAAACTACCATCGCAAATGCGTTCCGAATCCATATGGCAGCGCATTCAGCAACTATGTATGGATTTTAACTGTTCTCAATCGCGTTTAAATCAGGAAATAGGTAGTATTTTTTTAGATTTTGAATTCAATCAAAACAACGCCGAAATTCCTATTCCCTCGATTTTTTTCAATTTACGAGAAGGAGATTTACAGTGTTTAAATGGCGATATCAAAACCTTTTGTACTTGGTTGATTAAAAAAGTTGTAGAACCATTAAATAATCGTACTATTTCTACTTATCTGCAACGAAATCTCGAATTATCTTTAACTGCATTACCTGCTGAAGCACAAATTTTAGAATTAGGAATAATGCAGCCTTCTCCACAAGATTCTATTCAATTAAGTATTAGCGGTATGTCTCCTCTAGCTATATCCGAATATTTAACTAGGATTGGTTGGAGGGGTTCAATTGTCGAATTAGAAAAATTAGCTTGGTTTCTTAATGATATTGTAGATGCGATTGTTGTAAAAGTAGAGTTAGGAATTACAGTTGCACCCCAAGTAAGTTTTGACTGTTTTATATATCAAGATTTATACAAAGGTTGCTACTGGCAACCTTTATTTGATTTTCTCATCGAAAATAAATTATGTACGCCAAAAAAATATGCAGCACTTTTAAACTGGGCGGGATTATCTTACGAAAAATATTCTCCCATGCCTTGGCCTGTTAATTTAAAAATGATTTCTGGCTTTCTAGGAAATAGAGCATCAAGTATCTTAGTTAGGGAAGTAAGTCATGTAGAAATAACCTATACAGAAAACAAATTAGATGCAAAAGCTCATTTGTGGTTCAGCCCAGATTGGGATTAAGAATAGGTAGTTGGTAGTTGGTAATGGGTAATAAAAAAATTAAATTAGTAATATCATGTATGATATTTCGGAACAAAAAATGATTAATTAATTTCAATTTATCAGTTTATTAATATTTCATAACTCACACCATTCTCAATACCGCTGGGGGTTGCAAACCCCCATCTAATAGCGAAAGTCCTTTCAAGAGAACTAAAATAATAAGAAACTCTTTAGTATTTTATCTTGCACATTCTCGCTTTCACATAAAATGTTTAACACGCTTTCTGTTACCCATTACCAACTACCAACTACCAATTACCAATAGTTATAAAATCGACCTTACTCACTACCGTGAATACTCTAAAAAAATTCCGAAAATTCTCCCTTTTAGCCTTTATCCTCTTACTTGCGATTACAGCCACAGTAATTGTTTTCAGTTCGCAATCACGCAATTTTACTAATAATTCTAAGACTGTATCGCAACCTGGAACCATGCGGAATGGTGTCCCCTATGAAATGACTCCTATGCCAAAAGCTTCTCTTCCTGCTCCAGTCTATCCCCAGGCTAAATCAGATGCGAATCTTGCAGTACGTAAGAGTATTGTAGACTTAACATCTCAAGAGAAAACTGCATTTATCAACGCTCTAAAAAAGGTTAAAAATACTATTCCTGAAGGTAGTAAAATTAGTCTTTTTGACCAACTTGTTCTACAGCACGTTATGGTTGCAGGATTTGAGAAACCTTTTAAATCATCAGGGCCAGCAGCAGGTTACAATCCCGCTCATCCCGGTCATCCTGCATTTTTACCTTGGCATCGACAGCTATTAGATAACCTCGAAAATGCCTTGCAAAAGGTAGATCCCAGCGTTACTATTCCTTATTGGGATTGGACAGATCCCAGAGCTTTAGATGTGATGCTTAGCGACGACTTTATGGGGGGAAATGGTGAAGGAGTTGAAGTTAAGATTCCGGGAGTAGGAACCTTTAAAGGAGGACCAGTAAAATCCGGGCCATTCGCTGACGACTGGACGGTAAATGAAGATATTCACATAGAACCAATTAACTTTACATCATTAGGTCCAAAAATCATTCGCTTTCTCAGAATTCCTCCTTTTGATAAATATCCCATGCCCAAAGAAGTCATCGATCGCATGATGAATCTCGATGACTACGAAATTTTCTCTTTAGTGTTAGAGGGAGGCGGTACTGGGTTAGATAAAAACAGTAAAATCATTGAAGACTGGGCTGTTCATGTCGTTTCTCATGCAATGATTGGAGGAGTAGTTTTAAAAGATTACGATAAAACAGCCCTTCCAACTAACCAAGCTCGGAATCTAGGAACAATGATGAGTATCCTAAGTTCTCCCTACGATCCGACATTTTGGTTAACTCATTCCAACGTAGACCGTTTATGGGCACAATGGCAAGATAATGGACATACAGGTGAAAAATTCTATCCTACGAAGAGGATGGATTATGGGTATAACCTTAAAGATCCAATTTGGCCTTGGGATGGAGGTAGATCCACACCGGGAAATCTCAACGATACGGATTTAGTATCGATGTTACCGGTAACTAAAAGGATTATTACCGCCGAAGACCTTCTGGATTTTCGCAAGTTAGGTTACACCTACGATACGACTCGTCTTCGTAGCGAACAAGCACTGCTAAAACCAAAATCTAAATCATAAGGGTTCTACGTGCCGACTTTAGTCTTGGGTTATAGGACTAAAGTCCCAACTACGAACCTAGTCTTTATATTCCATCATCAACAGAAAAATATCGCAATAATTTTCCACCATATCTATATTTTTTCCATTGATACAGATTTGATATCGGGATTAAATGAAATAAGATTGAAAAGTTGGAAATCGAAAAACCATAGTTTTCTCCTAGCAATATTAGATTTTTTCGTCAACATAAATATAGTCTTTGAGACTATTTGTATAGCTTCATGAATATATAGGAGGTTATTTTCCATGCAGAAAAGAATTAATTATTATAAAGAATTAGCAGCAGACTATTCAAGACCTGGATTAATTTCTAACGATTTGAAGAAAAAACTTATTCAGCAAGGTGAAGAAATAACCACAAAAAAAGAAAAGACATTACCAGAAATTAATTCATCATACACGCTGCAACAAATTGAAAAAGAAAATAAAGAATGGTGGCCTACTCATTGCGAAGCATTGAGACAAGGAAGAGGTGATATCTTAACAGATGAATACCGCGATGATTTAGTTTATTTCTGTCAAGATGGTCCTTACCAAGGATTAGAACAGCAAAAAGATAGAGAACAGCATTGGTGGGCTTTAATCGCTCAACCAGGAGTAACAATGGTATGGCCAATTGTAATGTTTTTCGGCGAACATACTTTTTTTGAATGGAAGTGTGTAGATGATGAAACCAACGAAACAATAGCCAAAGGAAACGTAACTTGGGTTCGTCGCGGACATCGAGGAGGTTGTTATTTGAAGACAGAGCAATTGACATTTTACCGCGATGTTTTTGCACCAAATGAACTATTAAAACTAATAAAAACTGCGTAATTATTATCGAAACAATGGAAACAAAAAATTACAAAAATGCCGTTTTAGACGATAAAGAACTACAAGCAGGATTGAGCGGTATTAACCCGAAATTCGGTGATTTCTGTACTCGCGTTGCTGGAGAAGCTTGGGGATTACCTTTAATAGATCAAAAAACCAAAGCTTTGATAACCATAGCCGTTGATGTTGCCAATCAAGACCAAACTGGAGCAGGAAATCCTTTTGGTGCCCATGTAAATATGGCAATGCAGCAAGGTGCTACCCGTGAAGAAATCGAAGAATTGCTGTTATTTATGTGCGTATATGCTGGTTTTAACAAAGCTGCTGGCTGTTTCGGAATGTTAAATGAAATCCTCGGCCCACCAGCCCAATGAATTTTAGATTTTAACAACGGATGCATTTTTGTTGTAGGGTGTGTTGTCGCGCAGCGCAACGCACCATTATAACTTAGTTTCGGTGCGTTAGGCTGAAGCCATAACGCACCCTACAATCCAGATATATCAACCTTATTACCCCTCTCATTAATAAGGAGAGGGGCAGGGGTGAGGTTAACTATCAATAGGAAATAATCATGGCTAAAAACAAAGGAAAAATCGGCGTTTTAATTGAAGAACATTTCGACGAAACAGAATATATTCGCTTCAACGAATTCTTTCCCGAAAATGGATATCAAGTAGACTATATGTCTCATCTTTGGAATCAAGAAAGTCTTAAGTTTAATGGCAATGACCATCAAGCAGAAGCTACAGTATCTGTAGAAGTTAATAATGTTAATTTAGCGGATTATAAAGGCATTATCTTAATTGGTGGTTACGCGATGGATAGATTGCGCTACGAACCATCTGTAAAAGCAGGAAAACCCAATCAAGCACCAGCGGTAGAGTTTTTACGTAAAGCTGTCAAAGCAATGGATGCAGGTAATTTAAAAATAGGCACTATTTGTCATAGTATGTGGCTATTTTGTGCTGACAAAGAACTTCTCAAAGGTCGTAAAGTTACCTGCGCTCATAATATTCTTTGTGATGTAGAAAATGCTGGAGCAACCATTGTTTATGAAGGTGAAGAAACCGCAGCAACCCATATTGATGGTAACTTGATCTCCGGTAGACATCCCGGTGTTGTCGAAGAATTTATGCAATTATTTTTGCAAGAACTAGAGAAGAAAGAAAAAGTAGTTGTTGGATAATAGGTAATAGGTAATTGGTAATAGGGCATTGGGCATAGGGCATTGGAAACAATTAAAAGTAGAATTTATTGGAAGCTTAAATTTAATTTATACCTTTAATTTTTGACCTTTAACCTTTAACCTTTAATCTTTTTCACTAATTATAAATTAATAATCATATGGGCACTACTTTAGATTTTACATTTTCCGATTTAATTGCTGGATATGTAACTTATTTTGACGAAAAAAAGGATAGTTTTGGTTTAAAAACATCAGACGGAAGAGAGTTTGATTGTAGTCTGAGTCCGATGAGTTATGCTAAACTGCTGCAAAATTTGGATGAAGGCTATCCAGACGCAACTGGTTCGATGCGATCGATGTTGTCTGAAAAAGGTCGCTATGTGTTTGCTTATGGAGTTTTTTATCCCGATAAGCCGACTTTTGATGCTAAATCATTAGTTTTCGTTGGTCGTAAAACCAATAATTACACTTTTGAAAAACAAAATTGGTGGATAGATCAAGCTCGCTCTCTAGCTAGCTTTTATTTAAAGGCTCAATTCGGAGATGAGGAAATTGATTACCGCAATTATCGTACCTCAGTAAGTTTATCAGGAGCAAAGTCAACCGTTAATTTTCGTCAAGAAACTGATACTATTTCCCGTTTAGTGTATGGCTTTGCGAGTTCCTATATGCTGACTGGGGAAGAAAAGTTTCTCGAAGCTGCTGAAAAGGGAACCGAATATCTCCGCGAACATATGCGGTTCTTAGATTTAGATGAGGGTATCGTTTACTGGTATCACGGAATCGATGTAGAGGGAGAACGAGAGCATAAAATATTTGCTTCCGAATTTGGTGATGATTATGATGCGATTCCTGCTTACGAACAAATCTATGCCTTAGCCGGACAAGTTCAAACCTACCGCATAACCGGAGATCCCCGGATTATGCTGGATACCGAACTTACCATTAAGTTGTTTAACGATTTCTTCCTCGATAAAGGCGAAGATGGCGGTTATTTCTCTCATATCGATCCCGTAACCCTCGATCCTATGAGCGATTCTCTAGGAAGGAATAAGGGAACTAAAAATTGGAACTCCGTCGGCGATCATGCTCCAGCATATTTAATTAACTTATGGTTAGCCACCGGAAAACAGGAATATGCAGATATGTTGGAGTACACCTTCGACACTATCGTCAAACATTTTCCCGATTATGAAAATAGCCCTTTCGTACAAGAGCGCTTTTTTGCAGATTGGTCACATGATACCACTTGGGGATGGCAGCAAAATCGCGCCGTAGTCGGTCATAACCTCAAAATCGCTTGGAACCTGATGCGGATGTCTTCGCTTAAATCAAAAGAAAAATACGTTGATTTAGCAACAAAAATCGGCGAAATCATGCCCAAATTCGGCAGCGATTTACAGCGAGGCGGTTGGTATGACGTTATGGAACGTGTTTTAGATGAAGGTGAAAGCGTTTACCGATTCGTATGGCACGATCGCAAAGCTTGGTGGCAGCAAGAACAGTGTATACTTGCATACTTAATCCTTAGCGGTATTATTGGAAAAGATGAATATCAGCGCTTAGCAAGGGAAGCAGCATCTTTTTACAATGCTTGGTTCTTAGATACTGAAGATGGCGGTGTTTATTACAACGTCCTAGCAAATGGTATTCCCTTCCTAGCTAGCGGTAACGAACGCGGTAAAGGAAGCCATGCAATGAGTGGATATCATTCCATCGAATTGTGTTATCTAGCAGCAGTTTATACTAACCTGTTGATTACCAAACAGCCGATGGACTTCTACTTTAAACCGATGCCATCAGGATTTCCCAATAATATCATGCACGTTGCTCCCGACATATTGCCACAGGGTAGTATCAAAATTGCCTCTGTAGAAATAGATGGAAACAGCTATAGCGATTTTGATGCCGAGAAACTAACTGTAACATTGCCCAAGACAAGTAAACGAGTCAAAGTAAAAGTAACAATTGCACCTAAATAAAAAAGGGAGTAGGGAGTAGGGAATAGGGAATAGGAATAGGGAAAAGAATAAATCTTGCATCTTCCACCATTTGTCAAACAAACTATCTCTCCTCTCAACCTCTTTCCTCCGCGCTCTCCGCACGCCACTTGCTTCAAGTCGGGGAACCCGCCCAACGCAGTGGCTTGTCTCTGCGGTTTTTTATATCAGAACTTTGTTAATAACAGAATAATCCAAAATCCAAATGACTAACAAACTTATGCCGGGGCAAAAAGTGCCCGAATTAGAAGTAGATATTCTAGATAATAAAAAATGGAAACTCTCAGAAGATAGTTTTCAAAACATGAAAATGATAGTATTTTATCGAGGATTACATTGTCCCCTTTGTAAAGCTTACATCGGAGAACTAGATAAAAAACTTGACGAATTTTTGCAACTTGAGATAGAAACTATTGCAATTAGCGGCGACAGCGAAGAAAAAGCGAAAATGACAAAAGCCAAATGGGGATTGAAAGAGGTTACAATCGGTTACAATCATTCAATTGATTCCATGCGTAAATGGGGACTTTATATTTCAGAAGGAGCTTTTTCCAGCGAACCACCTTTGTTTAACGAACCCGGTATTTTTCTAGTTCAAGCAGATAGAACATTATTCTTCGCTGGAGTTAATAACGAACCCTTTGCTCGTCCTCCTTTAGACGAGTTACTATCAGGAATAAGATACGTTGCAACTAACAATTATCCTCTTCGAGGTACCGTATAAATTATCAATTATCAATTATCAATTATCAACTACCAACTACCAACTACCATCCCCTAAAATATGATAATTTTTTACAAATAAATTATATGACTATAAATACCAAAACAGTCGCAGGTGTGAGCATTATAGAAATAGCAGATAATAATGTAGATTCAAGAACGGTATCAAATATTCAACACGAAATTATGCCGTTAATTGAATCAAATAATAAATTTATCATAGATTTATCACAAGTATCTTATATGTCTAGCGGCGGCTTACGTATGTTGCTATCTTCTTATAGAAAAGTCGCAGCTAAAAACGGAAAACTAATATTAGTAGGTCTTTCCGAAGAAATTAAGGATACCATGTCAGTAAC
>JBCCLY010000057.1:0-11218 GCA_039026655.1 Cyanobacteria bacterium P01_C01_bin.38
CAGCAGCAAGCATCGAAGGTATCCGTTCCTCAGTATCGTGCCGCGAACGCTGCGAAGCCTTGGTTGAGCGCGTAAATACCGTCGGTTAGTTGTTCGTTGGGAACGTATAAAAGGATGCTTTGACGGATTTATTAATATCGCTACTATCCATATCTGGATTCAAAGAATCTTATTAGTGGGATAGGTTCATGGATTGGGAGTATGCTGCAGCAAGTTTTGTCGTATTTGAGCATTGTTTATAAAAATGAAGGGTAGAGTCAGCACAAATCGAAATAAATCAACATTCATATACAACAGCCAAAACAAACCTGCTAAACCCAAACTTATTACCACTGAAAGTTTTACACCCCACAGCAATATTAATAACAGTAACAATGTCAGCAAGTGGGGATAAAAGAAAGCCATAATTACTTGAGACTTAACGAACTTTCCAACATTGTTACTGTAAACTTTTGCTACACGCTGTGCATATTGTTCTTTCCCATTTAAAGCTGCTCCATATCCCCGTATTCGGAAACGCAGGGGAATAGGTGCTCCAAAAAGATAAGCCTGAAGTTGTTTGATTGAACCAAAATGCTCCCAAAAACTGGGACGAGAGCCTATAAGCTCTGCCATTTCTTCCATCCAGCGATCAAAGAAATAAACATGAGGCAAACGCTCTTGCATCTGCGGACATTCTTTTGTCTGTTTTTTTGCTTCTTTTTCAATCACCTTTACCAGTTGTTCTGACTCGGGCAATTTTACGCTACCAGAGAACACCCGAGCAACCAAACGAGCCTGCATTTCTGCCATTGCAGGAATTGAACCAATCGTTGGTCTAATTAAACCTACAAATGCTAAATTGGGCAGCTTCGGATGAAAACAGCCTTTATATAGTTCTTGATGACGGTAATGCCAACGATTGGGTAAACCAATCGATAAAACGGGAGATTTGTAACCCGTATTAATTACCAAGCTATCAATTTCTTCTCGACTACCATCTTCAAAGTACGCAGAATTTCTCTCCAATCGCACTACTTTCCCTTTAGGGATAATTTGACCTGCATGAACCAAATATAAAATATCATCGGTAGGGTTTTCAGGTTTAGTAAAATTACCGCTGACTTGACCATATTTCTTGCTTGGCTTTGGCCAGTATTTACCATGCCAATGATTAGGAATAACAGCTTTGGGCAACCATTCTTTAGGGAACAAATTTAACCAGGGATGAAAGCGAGCATAAAGGGGTTTAAGTAATTTAGGTAAACGAACATACCAACTCAACTCTAAACTTAAAATTTCTTTATAATCTCTAACATATTGCCCAATTGGCCAGAACTGCATTTGGTCGAGAGGATTACTTGAGTGAGCAATAATACGAGGTGCAGGAGTATAAGAGCTTGCAGAAACAATTGTTCTAGCAGCAGTACTGCTTATTTCAGAATTAATACCAATACCACTTTCTCCCAAACCCAAGCACAATACTTGCTTATCTCTAAAGGGTTCTGGTGTTTTGTACTGACTACCATGAATTAGCTCACCCTCAAATTCTTCTAATCCAGGGATTTTAGGAATATTTGGCTGACCGTGTAAGCCCGTACACAAGACAACAAAATCGTAGTCTCTATAATTATATTCGTCCGTAACAACCTCATATTTACCTGAATTGTACTTATGAATCTCTCGCACGGTAACACCAGTACGAATATATTTTTCAAGTCCAAATTCTTTGACAAAAGAATCCAAGTAAATCAACATTTGCTCTGGTGTCAGAAAATCAGGATAATCATCAGGCATGGGATAAGAACCAAATTCTGTCATCCATTTTGAAGATGTTAGGGTAGCACTATTCCAACAATATTTCTGCCAAACACCACCTAACTCTTTTTCTTGTTCGAGAATTGTTATGTCTTCAATTCCGACTTCTATAAGTTCTTTTGCAGTTACTAAACCTGATACACCTGCTCCAACAATTAAGCATTTTTTTGAAGTATTCACAATTACTACCTTCGTTTTTAAATTTGCGTTTCCAACCTACGATTATTAGTAATCTTTCTATTGTTTCTCAGTTAAATGTTGCGAAATCTGCTCAATAGTTGAAAAGGTAAAAGCAGTATCACATGACTGATATCCCCCTCGATGGCGAAGTAAATCGATTAAATTCGTAAAATCAATGTGTTGCATAATAAATATTCATCTCATGATGGATAACGGTATTTAGCAATACTTGTTCTTGACATTACATACGGACGAATCTGAAAATACACCCTCTCGCCAATCATGAATGTACTCTCCGATTTGAGAGCAAAACTGTAACTACAATACTTTGCTTGACCATCACATCCTTTACCTGTCTTTAAGTCATCTATATTTATATAGGTGAAACCTTAGTTAACTTATGCAGTTTTGCTGAAATTATTTTGTAAGAATGAGCTTTTTTAGAAAACAGGCGAAAAAGTAGGTCACTAAAATACTGCGAGAAGTATTTAACTACATTATTAAAGTATGCTAAGTTGATTTATGGGCATAAAAACTCCGTACATCTGAAGAGTTGAAAAATCGAAGGTTATGTGTCTAATAAACCACGGCTACATCCATTTGAGATGAAAGCCGAAATGGAATCAATATTCTCCAAGCTACCAGCAATTCTTAGTTGGAAGCCAACTTAGTACTTCTTGTTTCTGTTCACTAGTAAGGTAACGATTATCTTCCCTTATGATTTAGGCATAGCCCATCTATCAACTCTTACTCCAATTTTTTCGTTGGGGTACCCGTTGTCAAGAAGGAATTTTATTTTGGAAATAGTGACTTTAATGATTTAGTTAAATTAGTTTGAGAAAATTTTATACCAATCCCCAATCCCCCATGCCCAATTTACTCATTCATATTACGATAAGTTGCGACGGCAGAAGGTGAAATTCGGTTGAGGTAACGGAAAATCCAGTATTTAAAAATAGTGTCTAGAATAACTGGGAATGTGGCAATAAATAGGAAGATAAAATCGTGATTGGCTGGTAAACCCCAATGATGGGATACACTTTCTAAGATGACTTCCCAACCGTGAGGAGAGTGGAAACCTACAAATATATCGGTAAATAGAATAATAATGAATGCTTTGGCGCTGTCGCTTAAACCATACACGACATAGTCAAAAAATTCTTTTAAAACCGCTATTTCTTGCTTGCTATATACCAAAAATAAAATAAACACAATTACAGAAATTATGTCAGCGAAAACATTTTTGATGGCATTACCGCTCATCACGCGATATTCTTCTGCAATCTCAAATGCTTTTTGTTTTACTTTTTCTTCTATCTCTTCTTGTAATTCTTGGGGAGAAAGCAACGGCTGTTCATTAATTAAAGCTTGAAATTTGATTTTTTCTTCAAACCTTTCTAATTCTAGCAGCGCTTCTTCTTCCATTTCATAATTAATAAATAATTGAGGATTTTCGCTGTCTCTAAAACGATCGACTATCGGACTTACGACAAGAGCTTTTGATAATTGATGCGTTAAGATAGGTACTATTATTAGCAATAATAAAAATCTAACTGATATAATAGTTCTTCTTTGAGACTTGCGGAATTTATCCACAATGTCTTGTTCGGCGTTTGGATCTAATTCGACTTGCAAACGATTGAATGTATTAAAAATAGAACGAGGTAATACTCCCGTAGTATTTACCTTACCTTTTGGTTGATTCGGCGATCTATTTTTTGCTGCATCTTCGGTTTTTGCTTGAACTATTTCTGATTCAATTCTTGGTATAATCTTAGAATATTGATTGGAAGTTCCATCTGTTGCTGCATCGGAAATTTTTTCGGGAAATTCAACTGTATCGGGTTGGGGTGATTCTTCTAAAAATGGTGTAGTATATTTACCAACTATTTGATCTATAAATCTTAACTTTTCTAAAATTAATTCAGAATTAGGATAAATTACGTCAAATTTCTTGGCTTCTTTGATATTTGATTCGCTGAGTAAATAACGAGTAGCTTTAAACTCTGTCAACCTCATTCTAACAATTCTTAAAAGTTTTTTGAGGTCTGTTTCAAAAAAATCTATTACACTGCTGCTATAAGCAACAGAATTAACTTCTATTTTTTTACCATTAAAATGTTCATCTTCTATTGCCTTAATTTGTAATGCTGCCTTATAAGCTTCATCTAAAGAGCGTTCCTGGGTTCGTAAGTACCACTGGTAAGCTTTTACTAAATATGAGTAAATTTTTTGGCTAACGGCAAAGTTTTTCATTTTAATTCATTAAGTAATTATCTAGTACATCGCGGCTTAAATAAAGCAACCATTAAAAATGCCTGAAAAGCCTAAGATTATCAAACTTTTTACTTCTTACTTTTTACTTCTTACTTCCGCGAAGCGGTACTAGCTTTTTAGTGGTTCTTAAAAGAGCCGTTAACGCTGTTTGATATCTTAACAAAATCATTGGGAGACGGTTTGTGTTAAATCATTCTCTTTGGATTGTAGGTCCTAGCCGTAGTGGTAAAACGGAACGTTTGGTGCAGCAGTTTTGTGTTTGGGTGGACGATCGCAATAGCGACAAAGAAAGATTTTATACCAATAACCCATCACAAAAAAATAGCTCTAGCATATCAAAAAGCCTTTATCCGCAACACAACGAACTTGGAATTTTAGTATTTGCTGCTAATGGGGATAATCGTCGGGAATTAGCGGATAGGATTGTTACTGCTACTTGGGGGAAATATCCACTGATAGCGAAAACCCCTTTAGGTTTTTTTCAAGATGAAGTGATATTATTTTGGCCCCTTTTGACAGAATCTTTGCAAATTAAAGCACAATTTCCGGTAAGATTGCGTCCGGAAACCGAACAGGAATTAGCAACTAAGCTGTGGCATTCTCGATTAGATGAACAAGTTTTGCGTAGTGTCGGGATGAGTCAATCTCGTTTAGTACGCCGTATTCTTGACTTAATGCAATTAGCAGCTTTGAGTGGAACACCATGCGAAAATATTGCTCAAGTTTTAACAACAGTAGTATCGCAACAAGATAATTTTACTAATTTAGAACCAGATTTTGTTAGCTCTTTGTTATTAGATTGGCGGAAATGGTGTTTAGATAAGGGCTTTTTAACATACGGCATTATTACAGAACTTTTTGGTCAATATTTATTATCCGATAATAATTATCTTTCGCGACTCAAAAAACGCTATCAAGCAGTTTTAGCCGATGACGTGCAGGATTATCCGGCGTTGATGCGTCAATTATTCGAGTTAATTCTTGATGGTGGTGTGGGAGCTTTTAGCTATAATCCCGACGGTATAGTGCGTTTGGGGTTGGGAGCAGATCCAGATTATATGGAAGGTTTAGCAGAAAATTGTCAGACGGAGACTTTGACTCAACCGCCGATTTTATCGTTATCAGATATGCTATCAACTTCAATGACGCAACTGGTAACAGAGCCAATGACGCTTTTAAGTTTGCCTTCTACCGTACAGTCGATTCAAACTACTTCCCGCGCTTCATTATTGCAAGAAACCGCACAAACGATAATTGAAACAGTCAAATCCGGCATAGTACAGCCCAGAGAAATCGCCATAATTGCCCCAGGTTTAGATGCGATTGCCCGTTATTCGTTGATAGGAATGTTGAGTAAAGGCGGGATTCCGGTTGATTCGCTGCAAGACAAACGCCCTTTAATTGGTTCCCCGCTTGTTCGTGCTTTACTAACTTTGATAACCTTGGTTTATCCGGGTTTGGGGCGTTTGGTAGATAGAGATGCAATTGCAGAAATGTTAGTGGTATTAAGCAACAAATCCGATAATAACTATTGTATCGATCCGGTACGCGCTGGATTAATTGCAGATTACTGTTTTCAACCCCATCCAGACAATCCTAATTTACAAGATGTCGATTTATACGATAGGTGGGATAGATTGGGTTACGGTGCCACAACTGCCTACGGGAAGATATTGGAGTGGTTAGAAAGACAGCGTTTAAAATACGAAAAGCGTCAAATTCCCAATCCAGTTTTCTTTTTATATGACGCTATTGAACATTTCATGTCCAACGTTAGCGATTCTAGCTACGAACAACTCGCTATTTTACGGCAATTACTAGAAACCGCTCAACATTATTGGGAAATTGAGACTAGATTGAGTCAGTATAATTCTAGTCAAATTAATTTTGATTCCTTACAGTCTTCGGTACCCGGAGTTGCTAAAGTACCAACACCTCAACAGAATAAAACCAGAACTATCACAGAATTTATTATTTTGTTAAGACAGGGAACCATCACCGCCAGCCCTTACCCCATACGCCCTATCGGCACCTTAGCCAACGCGGTAACATTATCAACAATATTTCAATACCGCTCCTTACGTCGTTCTCATCGCTGGCATTTTTGGTTAGATGCAGGTTCACCATTATGGAATAAAGGAGGTGCAGCAACCTTATTTGGTTCGATGTTTTTTCTTCAATCGAGATTTGCTCAACCTTGGGATGCTGAAGATGAGAAATTAGCAGAAGACGAGCGATTAGAAAGAATTATCGCGGATTTGTTAGCTCGGGTTTCCGACAAAATTTATTTATGTCATAGCGAATTAGCAGTAAACGGGCAAGAGCAGCTAGGTTCGTTGTTGCCTTTGGTGAATGCTTGCGTAGGGGTAGAGAGTGAGGAGTGAGGAGTTAGGAGTTAGGAATTATGAATATTGTAGGGTGTGTTATCGCGAATGCGTAACGCACCATATAGCTGAGAATTATCAATTATCAATAAACAATTAATTTTGTAGGTTGGGTTAAGCGGAGCGCAACCCAACATCTTACGACTATGAAAGTTTCTTGCAATTGTGTCTCAACCTACCTGGGAATGCAATTAAGAACCTAATAGTGTAAGTCGATTAAAATTGACATCTTGCAGTATTCTTAACAAGCTAAAAGAAACCCGGTTTCTATTTGTGAAAAGATTATTATTTCGTTATCTAATTAACAAGAAACCGGGTTTCTGACAATGGTGCAAAACTTGAATTAAGATCCACGGCAAAAATTTTGTATATTTGATATTAATCGAGTAAATTATGAATTATATACAATAGAATGTTTATCCAGAAGAAGAAGCAGATTTAGATGACCCAATAGGATACATTAAAATTACAGGAGATGAAGAAATTATTATAGAAGATTATACATATATTGATTCTTTTTTCGCAGCTTTTGCAGATGGAATTGAGCAAATGAAAACAGAAGATGTAGTTAGAGCAGATCCAATAGTTGAGCCAAATGATATTATTTTTCGCTGTAATGGTAATTCACTTGAAATAGAATACGGCAATCAAAAAGCAATTATTTTAAATAAATCTCAGTTTGTAGAGGAAGTGAAAATAGCAGTTGCAAAATTAATAGAGATATTAGATGAATTCGCAGATAGTGCAAAACAGAAAAAACGACAGCTGATTAAATTACGAAGTTTTTTATAAAAATAACTTTACTCATTATACAAATGTGTAACTTTTAAATTTAAATACATTAGTGTTATCGCAAACGCGTGAAGAAGTATCTAAAGCGACATTACCATTCATTTGTTTCTACCTGCTCAAATTCTGCGGCGATCGCCTGCTGTAATTCCCCAGCTTCAGAATCACTTAAAATTCCGGCAAACTTTGCCAAAGGATGTTCCTTCTCAGAGATGGAATTAGCTTCTGGTAACTGACGCAGAAAACCCGAAATCACATCTGAAAGGGAAAGTTGTTGTTGCTGTGCCCAAAGTTCTGCTTTCTGAAGCACAGATTCATCAATATCTAATGTAATTTTAGTGGTCATAATAATGCATTGTTTCAACTTGTTTCATTTTATCGTTTGAGATTACCTTAGTGCTACAAAAATCATTTGATTATAATATATTTAGCATATGGCACTGTAGGTTACACTTATGCATTCGGACTTAATAATCGAATAAATCATTTTCTAAATATGCAACGTTTTAAATTAACTATACCTATAGTAAGATGGATATTCGATAATTTAATAGCCTTAATTTTTATTGGCAATAAAGTAGATTTGGACTTAGGATTACCACCACATATCAAACAAATTGATTTTGAAAAATATCCAGAAGTCAGAGGACGTGTAATTGCTTTCAACACAGTCGTTCGGTTTGATAGAAGCGTCGAATTAGTTTTATCAGCAAACGATATAAATATACTTCATGCAGAAGTATATCGTGAATATTCAACTAGACCTGTAAAAAATAAAATTTTAGCAGAATTAAAGTGCTTTGATATTCAAAATAATGAAGTTATTATTTTAGAAATATCGTCATTTTTATATTTTCCATCGAATAACCACCTCGTGAGTAAACGAGCAGTTAAGTTTAGTATGGAAAATGGGAAACTGGTTGAATATCACAGATTTATTAGTGCATTCAGCAAAAATATTGAACATTCTGAATATCAGCTTGTTCAAGAAGAATTTTCATCAGGTATGATTCATTTTATTCTTGGTTGGCAAACTACCGATAGCCGAAATTTAAAATCATTAAACCAAACTATCAAAGAAGCAAATCCTCTTATTAATAAGTTAAAGTCAATTCGAGTCAGAGATAATAAATTGGTATTGGAATCATGAATAAAAAACGGAACTGACATCATTCTATTTAGCAATTTTTCAGGAGTAGAAGCCTTCTAAATAATAATTGCTTCAATTGCTTCATATGATTAATTATGAGTTTTATTTGAATATTATATGAAAACATCAAGGTGCGTTGCGCTTTGCGACAACACACCCTACAAATTAACAATAATTTACGTACTAATTTTTGGTTTCTGATAATAATCCAAAACTTTTTTCACATAATCTGCACTAAAACCACTATCACAACCTTTGTATTCACCAGTCATCCACCAACAAGCTGTACGACGCACGGCTTCTGTTTGATTATTATTTGTCGCTTCTAATTGCCCTTTTAATTCTCGTTGTACGATGCAACTAACAACTTGACGAGCTAATTGGGAATTGTTTTCAAACTCTGCTGGTGAAACTTCTTTTTCCAAACAAAATTTTGACCAACTTTTCAAGGTTTCTGGTTTAACTTGCCAATCGCTGTAATATCCATCATTTGCATTACCAGTTTTTGGTGCGGCTAATCGTAATGCTTCTACCATTGCCGCAACTTGAGTATTAAAAGATCGCTGTTGGGCTTGTACGGTTACTGGTAACAGCCCCAAAGTAACAATTACACCGCTAAGTAGAAATTTCATCGCATTCACCTGCTTACAAACCACGGATAACGATACAACATTACCCAGGAGATTCCATCTACCGAAAAATATAGGCGATGTTTGTAATAATTGCTTCTTTAAGATGATGTTTTAGCGTGCTGAATAAGGTTAATTGGCTTTTTATCATTTTTTCTAATAATCAAGGGTATTGTTTTGAATTAATTTGTTTTATTTTTGAGTAATAATGTTGGGTTTAACTAAGTTCAACCCAACCTACAAAATATAAATTACTTTTTTATTTCGCTGCGGCATCAACATTAATAACTTCGGCACCAAGGTTTTTCAAGTCTATGTCAGCTAAAGGTGTTTTACTACGCTTAATGGTAAAAATCATTCCTTCTGATTTACCATTATCTTTATTCTTAAATTGAACTACATAGGTCATTTTCTTCTTTTTAAAAGCTAATGGTAATAAACCCAAAGGACCAAATGCCAGAGTTGTCCAAATTGCTGTTTTACCAAAAGGTTCGTAGTTGGCGATTTATCGCTCGGATTTAGGACTAAAGTCCCAACTACGAACCCTTTTAATTAACTTATTAAAAAATGCAAAACCCCTCTCGAAAATCAAAGAGGGGTTAAATACTATGTAACTATTTACTAGTAATATCGCTTCTAATTTTTGACTTTTTCTCTAATTACCAAGAAAGTAAGTCGAGAAATTCAAAATATCAATAGCGTGAAATTACATACCGTTTTAAGAAATTTGAAACAAGAAACTTACCAAATCTCCTTTACCCATACTTACGCGATCGCCGGGTCGTAAACGGTGACGATTTCCTGGTAATAATGACATTCCGTTAACGTAGGTGCCGTTAGAACTTCCTACGTCCTCTATGTAATAAGCGTCACCTTCTACTCGAATATCGGCATGAATTCGCGATACAACTTCTGAGTTTTCAAATCCAGAAATCTCAATATCGGGGGGAACTCGATCGTTTGCTTTACCAATATGAATTACGGAAAGATTTTGCGGTAATTCGATTTGTGTATCACTTTTTATGTGAACTAAGCGAGCGCTTACCTGCTGTAATTGAGTTCTTGAAGGAGAAGTTGCTGCTGGTGCCGGTGCCGGTGCCGGTGCCGGTGCTGGTGCTGGTGCTGGTGCGGGAGCGGGTGCCGGTTCGGGTGCCGGTGCAGGTTCGGGTACAGATGCAACTTCCGGTTCTATTGTTAAATCTGGTAATGCCTCGAAGAAAGAAGCTTCTTCATCTTCTGAAGCAGAGGCAGGTTCGGCAACGTTTACAGGAGGTGGTGTAACTGCTGGAGGTGGAGTAGCTATTTCTTTTTCTCCACTTACAGGTTCCGAAGGTATTGTCGGTGGAGGGCTTGAAGGGCTACCTTCTGTGGAAGGAGTTCCCAGCCCTTGGGGCATTGCTACTGCTGTTGGTGGTAAAGACGAAGCTTCTACTGGGTTTACATTAGCAGTTGGCGGGTCGCCTAAAGGCGGTACTTCTACTGGATTATCGGGAGCAACGGTTGGCTCTACCCCGGAAGGAGCGGAGCGTAAATTATAACCACACTGTCCGCAAAAAGACGCATCTGCTTGCACGGTTGCCCCACAGCCCGGACAGCTGGTAGTTGCCGGTAGGGGAGTATAGCAAGCTTCGCATTGGACAGCGCCATCTGGGTTGGGATGATTGCAGTTAGGGCAAACAATCATGGAATTAAACCTTTTTTCAAGTTCATCGTAAAAGAGTGCTGGCAAGCAGACAAGCATCTGTCAGTCAATTTTGGATTTGCGATTTTGAGGACACTGCGTTGCGGAGGTTCCCGCAGTACGTAGCAAGTGTCCGGGATTTTGGATTATCCCCATCAATTGCAGGAAGGGGATTTGAAGATTTTGGATTAACGTTCGTCTGGGGGTGTTCGTAGGAAATACTTAGATTTATGACCTAGTTGAACTAGGGGCTTGAAACCATTAGTAATTTTATCCAAAATCTAAAATCTGTCTTGGAAAGTTTGGGGGGAAGAAAATCTACACCCCCAAC
>JBCCLY010000058.1:0-11214 GCA_039026655.1 Cyanobacteria bacterium P01_C01_bin.38
CATACGGATGCCCCAATAAAAATAACAACTGCTTTTCAAAAAATTTTATCCGCCGATTAAAACAATCTCTTAAACCTCAACAGCCATTTTCGCTTCTGTCTGTGTCAAGCGTTCGTAAGCAGCACGCATTTTCAAACCAGTTAATACTTGGAATAAACCCGTTCCATTATTAGAACCTGGATATTCGCGGTGCTGGAGTAACAAATGAGTCATCTCTCCCTGATACTTAGTAGATGTTTTGCTCAAATGTGTCTCTATATAAATAACTTCATCGAGGTTATCAAATTGACCATCAACTTCTAATACGGAGACATAGCGACCGTAGTATACATCAGAACCATAGTACATCTGCATACCTGGGTAAGAACAAGTCAACTTACGTCCGCAAGGAGTCCACTGAATTGTTGAACCTTCGTCAAACAGGTAAACTGGATCGAAACCTTCTTTACCTTCCCGTTGCAGCATACGTACCCGCAGTACTTTACGCTCTTTATCATCTTTAATCAGGTTCGTTGGTAATACCTGAAGAACCACATCAGCAAACTCTCTTTGCGGTTCGATATAGTTTTGGAAATCAGGTTTGCGGGAATTAATTGCAGCTAAGACATCTTCGTATGTATGACCCCTTTCCTGCATATCGCGCTGAATCTTCCAAGCGATTTTTACTTCATCGCTAATGTCTAAATACACGCTGAAGTCAAGTAAGGAGCGCACTCGTTCGTCATATAAAGGATGCAATCCTTCTACGACAATAATGTTATTTGGCTGTATCTTTTCAGGGGGATCTATTTCGCCGGTTTCATGGTTATAAATAGGCTTATCAATTGCTTTACCTTCTTTTAGAGCTTTCATTTGCTCGTACATCAAGTCAAAATTATTTGCTCTTGGATCTAAAGCTGTAATACCTGTTTCTTTACGCTGTTTGCGGTCTAAACTATGATAGTCGTCTAAACAGATGACTGTCATAAACTCTTCACCGAACAAATCAATTAGGCGACGCAAAAACGTAGATTTACCGCATCCAGAGTCTCCAGCAACTCCAATCATTACAATGCGATCTGGAATATTTGTCATAAATCCCCTCTAATTAGTTTCTAAAGATGACTGAATCAATATTTTTTTTACACAGATTTATTACAAGTCAGGGTTCCTATTAAAATTCTTTTCTTCTAAAAAAATTTTAATAGGTGCCCGTCAGGAGTCCCCATTACGGTTGCCCTGCGTTCTTGCTACACAACATCAATATACGACAAAAACGGGTAAGTAATAATTTAATTACTTGATCCCTGTTTCTTTACCCGTAATATGTTGCTGTAAGTATTTAATCCTAGCTATATTTCGGATTGTAACAGAAGCGGCGTATCATATACAAGCTTTACACCCGAATAATCGCTATTACCAGGTTGCGCTCAAATTATGAATATTAATTTAGCCATCAAAAAATGCTTGTAGCGATAGATATAAAAGCTATCTTTAGCTATCTAATTGTTTAAATTTTATTTTGGCAAACTTTCTATAATACATAACTGTATCATGTTTTGATTAATTCATACTCGCAGTCGAATCCTATTCAATTTAGATTGTCATAAATAAATAGATGTAGGCACATACTATATATGGCTTGAATCAAGCACAATATTATACTACTAAACTTACTTGTGGAAAATTAATAATATAAAATATTGTGTCTTTCTGGCTTCTACTTGCTTAACTGGCAACCTATAACAATAATATTTGTCAGCAACTCCTGATTAGAAATTAGGGGCTTCCAGCTAAGTCCGGAAAACCCTGTTCTGATTTGATATCCAGTAAATCTGGTGTGTTGACCAGCCTTTTTGTTCGGAGGAGACGGTAAAGTAACACCTTGGGGTTCGCTAGCTCCATGCTCTGTTATCAAATGATTAAAAGCGGGTTGGGTAATCTGCGGTGTCTTTTGAATGATCGACCTCTGAACGGTGGCGAAGCAAACATAACTTTTTAGGAGCATTAATCATGCAAGAAAATCAACCAAACAAAGTTTTTCTGCTTGACACTCACAAGCAACCTCTCAATCCCATAACTGTGCGCCAAGCTCGTAAGTTGCTCGAAAAAGTAAAAGCGGCTGTCTTTCGCCGTTTTCCGTTCACCTTGATTCTTAAGCGTTGCGTCCAAGACCCGAAAATTTATCCTTTAACCCTTAAGATTGATCCCGGAAGCAAAGAAACGGGACTGGCAATCTTGTCCGGCGATATGGTAGTTTGGGTTGCACAAATAGAACATAGAGGTCAACAAATTAAGGATGGAATGGAGTCTCGCGCACAATCTCGCAGAAGTCGTAGAAGCAGGAAAACTCGCTATAGAGCGCCCCGGTTCAACAATCGAAAAAGATCCACTTTTTGGTTGCCTCCATCTTTGATGCATCGAGTACAGACAACCGAAACTTGGGTAAAAAGACTGATGAAGTTTTGTCCGATAACTGAAATATGGGTCGAGCGCGTCAGGTTTGACACTCAGTTGATGCAAAATTCAGAAATTTCCGGAATTGAATATCAACAAGGCTCGCTTCAAGGATATGAAGTTCGAGAATATTTGCTTGAAAAGTGGAGAAGAGAGTGCGCTTATTGCGGTAAGAAAGATGTTCCCCTGCAAGTTGAGCATATTCAACCGAAGTCTAAAGGAGGAAGCAATCGAGTTAGTAATCTAACGCTAGCTTGCAAATGTTGCAATCAGAAAAAAGGCAGCAAGCCCGTAGAGGAATTTTTGAAGAAAAAGCCATTAGTTTTAGAGAAAATCAAGAAACAAGCCAAACAACCCTTGAAAGATGCGGCTGCTGTCAATTCCACTCGCAATAAAATAGTAAAAGTGTTGTCGGGCTTACTGCCTACCAAGTCTTGGACAGGTGGACAAACAAAATATAATCGTTGTCGGCTTGAATTACGATTCGGATCATCACATTGATGCTGCTTGCGTCGGAGACGTGGAAAACTTGACTTTTTATGCAACACAGCCGTTGAGGATCAAATGCACCGGACATGGGAGTAGGCAGTATCAAAATGTTGACAAATTCGGATTTCCTCGTGGGAAAGCAAAAAGCAAAGATCCATTTGTCAAAGGATTTCGCACTGGGGACATTGTTCGCGCAGTCGTGACATCCGGAAAAAAGGCGGGTACTTATTTTGGTCGATTAGCGGTTAGAGCCACCGGAAGTTTCAATGTGGCAACCAAGTTAGAAAAAGTGCAAGGAATCAACTATAAGTATTTTTCAAAGCTGCACTCGGTAGACGGTTATTCTTATTCGTTTTAGCAGACGGCGGATAAATCCGCCTTACTTAGCATTTCAAGGGCGATCTGAAGATGCGCCGCTTCTATGCTCATAAAGCTTTAGGTGAAGGTTGACAGATGTTTCACGTCGGGTAAAACTAATTATAGTTGTTTGTATAACATCTAATTGTCTATAAAAGACAGCTGCATTTTGATATTGCTGTGGTGAAAGCCTTAGCAAAATTAACTGTAGCGGTAAAAGTTTTTACCCTCATAGAGTGAAAGATGATCTCGTCATTTGAAATTATTAAAAACAGCGAATAACATAATGCACGATCGGATCGAATAAGTAGAGACGCAAAAGCTATATAATAATATGTCTGTTAATTATTATCAATATAGTTGATCGACCGGGCATGGTGATATCCCAGCAATTCGGTTAGTGCAAGCTATCTGAACTTCGTGGAAGGTAGAAATTGTCAAAGAAAAAATTAAATTGATTCATTATTAACATTCTGCGAGCAACTTATCAATTACCTTAGAAGGTGAACAGGTGTGTCTTTAACTAACCCTGCCCCATCTAAGGCGAGTGTAACCAGTGAAACTAATGGCTATATTAGCGGCCATTTCCCTTGAGGGCAGTTGAACTAGGTATACCGAATTCGGTAAACAAGATGAAACTGTATAAAAGGGAAAGATTTTTTTGAAAAGGGTTAAGTAATCAATCGGAGTGGTAAAAAATATGTATTATCAAGGCGCTGTTGAAAGTACTGCTAACACGGAATCGGGTAGCCGCATTTTTTTATATGAAGTTGTGGGTTTACGTCAGAGCGAAGAAACTGACAAAACAAATTACCCAATTCGTAAAAGTGGCAGTGTATTCATCAGAGTGCCTTATAACCGCATGAATCAAGAAATGCGGCGTATCTCTCGTCTAGGCGGCAAAATAGTTAGCATTCAATCTATGGACGTTTTGGAGCAAGCTAACGGCAAAGTTGCTTCAAACGGTAGTAATGGTGCTAGCAGTGCAGGGGATGTTAAAGCCACATCAGAGTCTAGGAAGAAGGATAAAAAAGGCAACACCATGACTGAAGCGAAAGCCAAGAAGAAGGACATTCCAGTAAATATTTACCGTCCCAAAAATCCATATGTAGGTAAATGTCTATCTAATGAAGAATTAGTAGGTGAAGGCGGAATCGGTACCGTGCGTCATCTAAAATTTGATATTTCCGGTGGAGATTTGCGTTATCTTGAAGGTCAAAGTATCGGTATTGTTCCACCGGGAGTAGACAAGAATGGTAAGCCTGAGAAACTCAGACTGTACTCCATCGCTTCAACTCAACATGGTGATGACGTAGATGATAAAACTGTATCGTTGTGCGTTCGCCGATTGGAGTACAAGCATCCCGAAACTGGCGAAACAGTCTACGGTGTTTGTTCAACTTATTTAACAGGTCTTGAAGTTGGAGCAGATGTTAATATTACTGGTCCGGTGGGTAAGGAAATGCTTTTACCCGACGATCCAGAAGCTAAAGTCATTATGATGGGAACCGGAACGGGTATTGCTCCTTTCCGTGCTTATTTGTGGCGGATGTTCAAGGATGAAGAAAAGAAAGTAAACACTGATTATCAGTTCAAGGGCTTTGCTTGGCTAATATTTGGTATTCCTACTTCTCCTAATATTCTTTATAAAGAAGAACTTGAAGAATTACAGTCCAAGTATCCCGATAATTTCCGTTTAACTTACGCTATCAGCCGCGAACAGAAGAATAAAGACGGCGGTAGAATGTACATCCAGCACCGTTGCGAGGAGTACGCAGACGAACTATGGAAAATGGTTCAGGATGAAAAAACTTATGTCTACATTTGCGGTTTGAAGGGTATGGAAGACGGTATTGATGCTGCGCTTTCTGCTTCTGCCTCTAAAGATGGTGTTGAGTGGAGTTCTTATCAGAAGCAACTTAAGAAGGCGCATCGCTGGAACGTAGAAACTTATTAAGAAAAGTTATTAGTCGAAAAGTTGATTTAGTTTACTTTTGACTGCTAACTTTTGACACAAAACATTTAGGTAGGGTGTATTGCCCTACCTATATTATTTAGTGGAGTAGGGAGTAGGGAGTAGGGAGTAGGGAGTAGGGAGTAGGGAGTAGGGAGTAGGGAGTAGGGAGTAGGGAGTAGGGAATAGTAGTGCGTTTCATTAAATATGATGGGTTCTACGTGTGCGCCTTCTTCGCTCACTAGCGATAAATCGCTCACTACAAACCTGTGAAACTATTAGAGAGTAGGGTTTTGAAGCTATGAGTACAGGTTACATACTTCTTTTTTTTAGTGCCTACCGATTTAGAGTTGGGTGATTCGATTTTGTGGAAAATTCAAAATTAGGAGGGTGCTATAACGGTGGTGTTTAAATTGGGAATCTTGGGATTAGGTACTGTTGGATGCGGTACCGTGCAGTTGTTATCAGATAGCGAAGATCGCCATCCTTTATTAGAAGAGATTGAAATATATCGCGTCGGAGTGCGATCGCCTGATAAGCCACGTGATGTAGAATTGCCGAAAGGTGTAATTACTACAGATTTAGAGGCGATTGTCACCGACCCCGAGATAGATATTGTTGTAGAAGTTATGGGTGGATTGGAGCCAGCCAGGGAGTTGATGCTCCTCGCTATTCGTAATGGTAAACACGTTGTTACCGCGAATAAAGCTGCTATTTCCCGCTTTGGAGAAGAACTATACACAGCTGCCAATCAAGCGGGAGTATATGTAATGCTTGAGGCATCGGTAGGTGGTGGAATCCCGGTGATTCAACCGTTAAAGCAATCTTTAAGCGTTAATAAAATTCAAGCCGTTACCGGGATTATTAACGGTACTACTAACTACATCTTGACGCGGATGCAGAACGAAGGCAGTAGTTTCGATGATGTATTAGCCGATGCTCAAAAATTGGGTTATGCCGAAGCAGATCCTACAGCCGATGTAGAAGGTTTAGACGCTGCCGATAAAATTTCTATTTTGGCATCTATAGCCTTTGATGGAGGTGTAAATAGAGAAGATGTGTTCTGCGAAGGAATTCGGCAGATTAGCAAAACCGATATCGAATACGCTCAAAAGCTGGGATTTGTAATTAAACTACTGGCGATCGCCGAAAAAATTGAACGTTCATCGCTTTCGGTAAGAGTTCATCCAACTTTAGTACCTTTTTCACACCCTTTAGCAAGCGTTAACGGTGTAAATAACGCCATCTTTGTAGAAGGTGAACCTCTTGGACAGGTAATGTTTTTTGGTCCGGGTGCGGGTGCGGGTGCTACAGCTTCCGCAGTGTCATCAGATATTTTAAATCTTGTATCTCAACTTATAAGTTTACCTGAATCAAGTGAACCAGATTCAAAAAATAAATCAAAACATAAATCAAAATATCAAATATCTTGTTTAGATCCATTGTTAGCTAGTTTTCATCAAGAAAATTGTCAATTAGCTGCCAGAGAAGAACTTGTTACAAGATTTTATGCGCGTTTCCTGACAAAAGATCGTCCGGGAGTAATCGGAAAGCTAGGTACCTGCTTCGGAGAATGTGGAGTCAGCTTAGAATCAATTGTGCAAACAGGTTTTCAAGAAAAGCTAGCAGAAATAGTAGTAGTTACCTACGACGTTACCGAAGGCAGTTTTCACAAAGCTTTAGACGAAATTCGTAATCTAGAGGCGATAGATAGCATTCCTAGTTTATTGCGAGTGCTTTAAGAAAAGTTAGGAGTTAGGAGTTAGGAGTTAGGAGTTAGGAGTTAGGAGTTAGGAGTTAGGAGTTAGGAGTTGGGAGTTGGGGGATGGAGGGAATGGGAGAAAAATCCAATTATCAATTACCAATTACCAATTACCAATGCGCTATGCCCTATGCCCAATCCCCAATGCCCAATTCCCAATTTTCAATTTTCAATGTCGAATTAACAAAAAATCTTGAAAAAAGTACTCTGAGGGTATAGTCTATGGCTTAATTCTGTTAGATGCTAATTCTAATACCAACAAGTTAATTATCACCATGACTAACCAGCCACCTCCTAATCCCGGCTCGTCTTCAGACGATGATTTGGGGTTTGATGATTTAATCGGTATACTAGTTGCTTTTTTAACTATCGGTACGGTTCTTTTTTGGTCGCTTTCTCGAAAGGAGACTAACTGGAACTTTGCTAATTTGTCGTCAAATGCTCCTGCGACAAGTAAGGGACCGCTAACATCTGATAAAGATAATAATTTGAACGATTTGACGGCTTTATTGGTTCCTTCCCCCGAACCTAATAACAATCTGAAGTCTCGTCAACCTGTTGTTGAGGCTGAGCCAAAGCAGGATACAAATCCAGTTTTATTGGGGAAAAGAACAGATAATGCGGTAATTCCGCCATTGTTGGTACCACCTGCAACAAGAGTACCACCCGATTATGATAGGGTAACTGGGAATAATTCTAATAATGCAGGGCTAAATGTAGGTGATGATAAGCTCAAGCCTATTGAGGCACCAGTAGTGGTTGAGAAGCCTACTCCAACACCGACACCAACACCAACACCAACACAGACTGCAACACAAACACCAACACCAACACCAACACCAACACCAACTCCAGAAGCCAAAGCGACAAAACCACCTACTATTCCACCACCGAAAGATTTTGCGGATGTGCCTGCTGGTTATTGGGCTAAGCCTTTTGTAGATACACTTTCATCGCGGCAATTTATCTCAGGGTATGACGACAATACCTTTAAGCCGCAGCAACCTGTAACTCGTGCTGAATTTGCAGCCATAATCGATCAAGCATTTAAAACCGAACTTACTAATAGCAATAGAAATTTTGCGGATGTACCTGCTGATTTTTGGGCACAAAAGCAAATTAAGAGTGCTGTCGATAAAAAGTTCATGAAAGGCTATGACGCAAATACCTTTAGACCGGAGCAAAGGATTCCCCGAGTGCAAGTTATAGCAGCTTTAGTTAGCGGACTTGATAAAACTTTAAAAACTCCTGCTTCTGCGGATAAAGCTATAAGTGCTTACAAAGATGCCGACCAAATTCCTGGATGGGCTAGGGAGCAAGTGGCAATTGCTACAGCTAATGGCTTAATTGTGAATCACCCAGACCGTAATTTTTTCCGACCAAATGAAGAGGCTACGCGTGCAGAGGTAACGGCGATGATTTATCAAGCTTTAGAAAAAATGGATAAAGTCGAACCTGTAAAATCGCAGTACGTAATAAATCAGTAGTCGTCTGTTGTATTGATTACTAGAAATATAAAAAGGTTCGTAGTAAGGACTTTAGTCCTCGAAAAACAGCGATAAATCGCTTACTACGAACCTTTTTATCCATAAAAACAAAATGCAGACCAAATGGTCTGCACTGCAAAAATATATACATGAAAAATGCTCCCAATCGTATTAGCCCTATCAAATAGCTAATTGACGATATTTAAGCATCCTTGCCAACTACTTGTGTTTTGAGGGTTGTAATTTCACTTGTCAATTCATTGCGAGTAGAGGCTTTGAGTAAGTAGCGGTAGATAAACCAGGCAGAATAGCCAATACCGATCAATTCAAAGGTTGGTGCTACTAAAGGAATATCATTTAATGCATCCAAAATAGATAGCACTACTTTAACTGCGACTATAGCAGCTATACCTATACCGATATAAATCAAAGGCTGCTTATACTGATTAAAGTAGGTTCCAGCGTTATCGGTGAGTTGTTTTAAGAAGCTAGAAAGTTGCTCTCCGTATTTCAGCCATTGCTCTTGAGATTGCGTGGAAGGCTGAATCTTGGTTATAGTTCCAGTAGGACTGTTCATTTCTGGTACTTGTGTTTCTGAGGTTTTAGTTTCCACGGTTTCCGGTTCCTGCATAGGGGCTTCCATAATGGTAGTACTTGTTTTAATTGTTCTGGAGACAGTTACAACTTTTAGGTTGTTCGGGTAAACATTACTGCTTTTTTAAGCAAAGCTAGTGAAGGTGCTTTCCCGGCGTTGTCACATAACCGCGACTTCATCAACTGCTAGAAGTTGAAATTTTGAAGACAGGGGTTATTAGTCAGAAGCGAGCAGAACATAATGTTTCGAGAAGCTTTGACTTCCTGGTTGAAGGAACTAGAATCCCAAAAACGGTAATTGTATCCTGCGCTTACAAGTTGCTAATAATAATAGCGATTTAAGTACAGATTGTGCAAAATTCTGTTAAGTTTTTAGTTTTTATGTAAATTGGACGGGCATGGATGCCTATCCCACAAGATTTTTTATAATTTAACCGGAGGCAGAGCCTCCAAACTCTAGTTCCCAGGTTGAACCTGGGAACCAAATCAATCTGTGTTTAGTACTTCAACAAATTTTTTATTACTGGGTGAGGAATTTAATAATGAGCAAAAAATCTTCACAAAAGCGATTATTAATTTGTACTTTTCTAGCGCTAGCATCAGGCTTTTTTGGCGGTTATATCGGCGGACAAATCAGCGTGCAAGCCCACAGCCAAAACTGTCAGAATCAACGCTGGGACATATTTAAAACAGGTTGCAAAATGGCGATCGCGCCTGGTGCTATGTGGCAAGGTAGCACTACAGGAATCTGGACTGGAAGTGTTTTGGGTGCCTTTTTCGGTGGCTTAGTAACGCGGAAGGAGTGAGGAGTTAGGAGTTAGGAGTTAGGAGTTGGGAGTTAGGAGTTGGGAGTTGGGAGTTAGGAGTTAGGAGTTAGGAGTTAGGAGTTAGGAGTTAGGAGTTAGGAGTTAGGAGTTAGGAGTTAGGAGTTAGGAGTTAGGGGTTATTTATCTAATTATCAATTATCAATTACCAATGCCCGATGCCCAATGCCCAATTCCCAATGCCCAATGCCCAATGCCCAATGCCCAATGCCCAATTCCCAATTTCTAATTCCACATATTTTTAATTAAACCGTGAGGGTGTGTGTAAGCTATTCCAGTTTTGCCAGGAGTTGCTATTAGTATCAAAACATCGCCACGAACCATTTTTTGATTCTTGATAGCAGAATAAACTGCGTTCGCTTGCGTTAAGGTCGTCGGTAAAATAGTATACGATGTCTCGAAAAGGATAGGTTTTTCGACTTAAGCGTCTTGCTACAGCTTGGTTGGGACATTCAACTATAAACACTGGCTCGGAATCTATATACCCTAAAGAAAATATACACATTCGTAAGATAGCTCGCAGCCAGCTTTCGGAGTTTTCAAAACATTTGTCAACAATTGTATTGCTTAAAGCTCTTTCTAATTTACGGTTTTGTTTGTTATCGGGTATACGATGCTCTGACATAGCTCCACCATATTGCTACAGCATTGTTTCGAGATTAAACTATAAGCTTTATAACTGACAAGTGCATACGCAATATTACTGCATCTAAATGTTCAGTTAGGGAGTAGGGAGTAGGGAGTAGGGAGTAGGGAATGGGGGATTGGGGATTGGGCATTGGTAGTTGGTAGTTGGTAGTTGGTGATTGATAATTGGTAACTGTTAACTGTTAACTGGTAAAATTCAGTTACGTTAATAAAAATAATTTGTGATGACTCTGGGGGGTTAATCAAATGAATGCATCAACTAAGGGCGCTGATGCTGTTGACGAAGCTATTGCCAAAGGTATTGACTTGGATGGCTCTGCTATTGAATCTGAAAAGCTGGATTTATATAACAAAGTTATGGCTTTGGAGGGGAATAGGCAGCGTAGTGGTGTCAAGAATACTATGCGATCGCGCATTGTGAGAATTGGAGCTAAACATATAGCCCAAGATGAACTGAATAAAATGCTTGAGGAAGCTGATTTTGTGCCTTTGAAGGATAAGGAAATCGCTTTTTATTATGGTGGGAAGTAAGATAGAGCAAAATTCCCAAAGGTGAAGTAAATCTGAACGGGCAAGGATGCCCGTACCACAAGAGTTTTAAAATTGTAGGGTGTGTTGTCGCGACAGCGCAACGCACCATGATTTTTATCTTAAAACTTTTTA
>JBCCLY010000059.1:0-11147 GCA_039026655.1 Cyanobacteria bacterium P01_C01_bin.38
CTATTATTATATTCACCATGTACATGCAATGAGCTTGAATCCAAATGTGACGACTTTGAACTAATGTCAAATTGTTTTTTTACATTCATACTAATAGCTAAAAATATTTCTGTCAGACCTTTTATAAATAATTTATCCATAACTCTACCCAACTTATAATCATTTAAATACTCCGCTTTTACTCCTTCCCCTATTAAATGTTCACAGGGTTTATCTTTAAAAAACTCTGAAAATAGATATAAAGGACTACTAACAAAACCTAGTCCATTTAATATCATTGCCTTGACTACGTGTCCTGAGCTTATTTTCTCATCTGCTTGCTTTCCACAGTATTTATCAATAATTTCGACTAAACCTATAGAATCTATTATTCCTGCGACAATACCTAGGTGGTCTATATTTTTAATTTCAATCTCAGAGATATTAGACATGACAACAGACGATTCGGAACATCTGTACAATTCTCACATTTTTCGCTATTTAAAAACTCATTTATAACAAAAAACTTCTTCGAGTGCGTCATAAATCTTCTAATCATTTTACGAAGGTAGATTTATTTATTATTGATAAATATTTTTATTAACTTTAAAAATAGCACTTTCTTTAATAGTTTATAAGTACTACTTTTACCCCAAGTGTTTAGTACTTATGAACTTGTGACAGTTAGGGTGCGGAATGTGGGTTACAACATCTTACTATGGCAAACTTTGGGCGACCAGAAGGGTAACTCAAGATAATCAAGGTCGTAAAACAGCGGGCATAGATGGTATCAAATCACTAAATCCTCTTGAACGCCTTGAAATGGTCAAAAAACTTCAAATTAATGGAAAAAGTAAGCCAACCCGTAGGGTCTGGATTCCGAAACCTAATGAAGAAAAAAGACCCCTTGGAATACCCACAATGGAAGAAAGAGCAAAACAATACCTAGTCAAACTGGGATTGGAACCTCAATGGGAATCAAAGTTTGAGAATAACAGTTATGGTTTCCGACCAGCCATGTCTTGTCACGATGCTATTGAAGCAATATTCAGTGCAATTAAGAGTCAACCAAAATATGTACTGGATGCGGACATAGAAAAGTGCTTTGACAAAATTAACCACAAGAAATTGCTGGCAAAACTTGAAACCTACCCAAAACTAAGAAATCAAATTAAAGCTTGGTTGAAAAGTGGGGTAATTGATAAATCCTGGTCTCCTACCGATGAAGGAACGCCCCAAGGAGGCGTAAGTGCGCTACGAAGCGCATGGTGGTATTGCTTAGTTTAGTTAAACAAGGAGGTAATTAATTAAACACTAATAGCTGGTTGCTCACCCCAGAGCGCCAAGGCTGAGTCGGCAGGCGGGGGATAATGAGTAATAACCCGTTTGAAGCCCTCCGGAACAAGGGACAAAACGCTGGCACTCCGTTACAGCGCAAGGTTTCGAGCCTGGATTTGACTATGACTACGAAAGAAACCTTTGTCAGAAGCGCCCTCACCTTGGACGTACTGTTAAAAGACGGAGATGGTACGAGATATCAGGTAACTCAACCTTCTACTCGGTTGACGAAAAGGTCTTTTGATTCGGACTAAACCGCTCTAATTACAGGGGTATAAATTATCGGCTGGTATCGGGGACACTGGGTCTGTGTCTTACGGGCGTAAAGAAGGAGTCTAAGGTCAAATGTAATACATACCACTGTGTGAACGTAGGAAGCATGATGGTTGGTCTTTAATAAGACTGGGCTAACTGCGGCTAATGTAACCATCATGTGGCAGAGCCGTCGTAGTAGTCGGAGCCAGATAAGGTCTGGCACATGGCGAAGGACGGCAGTCATTGTAAAAGGAACGGAACAGGGAATTAGAGAGGACTAAGATGTATGTCCGATATTATCAAAACCCAACGTAGCCTAGCCAGAAAGGCAGAGCATAATCCTTTACATCAGGCAGGACCATTTATATCGGTTAATCTGCCGAGAAGATTGGATACGCGCTGCATTGAAGTCCGTGCTTGCTAATAAAGGAGCAAAGACTGCGGGGATTGATGGCGTGACTAAAAAGGAACTTGCTTCAAATACGGCAAAAGATGAATTTGTCAGTAAGTTGCAAGCCGAACTGCGGTCTAAGCAGTTTAAACCAAAACCAGTGCGCCGTGTTTATATTCCTAAAGCCAATGGTAAGCGCCGTCCATTAGGTATTGCAACCCTTAAAGACCGGGTAGTACAGATGCTTTTGAAGATGGCACTAGAGCCAATATGGGAAAGCGATTTTCTTAACTGCTCCAACGGTTTTAGACCAAAACGCAGAACACAAGATTGCATAGCCCTTTTGGATAGTTACATTAACAAACGTAGTAAATACTTCTGGGTTGTTGAGGGCGATATCAAGGGAGCTTTTGACAACATTCACCACGATATTTTAATAAAACTCGTGGCGAAAAGAGTTGCAGATAAACGTCTTCTTAAGTTAATCGGATGCTTTCTCAAAGCGGGAATGATGCAAGGCTCTTTGTTTCATCGTACTGATTCTGGTACACCGCAAGGTGCCATTTGCTCTCCACTTTTGGCTAATATTTATTTACACCAACTGGATATGTTTTGGTGGGATAAATACGGAAGCCTTAACCGCAAACAAAAAGAGAAACGCCGAACGCAACGCTTGGGAAACTGTGCTTTGATACGATATGCAGATGATTGGCTACTGTTAACTAATGGTGGCAAGGAAGAAGCATATCGTTTACGTAAAGAGTTTCAAGCTTTTCTCAAAGAAGAATTAAAATTGGAACTCAACGTTGAAAAAACGCGAGTTACCCACGTAAATAATGGGTTTAATTTCTTAGGCTTCCACGTCCGACGCTACGTTAGCGCCCATGATAAACCAAAAGTATTGGTTACACCTACCGAAGAAGCTAAGAAGCGCCTAAAAGCGAAAGTTAAGGAGATGACCAAGCGAAAACGGTTTAAGGATTCTCCTTTGCTCAAGTTTTCTGCCCTAAATGCAGTATTACGAGGTTGGATTGGCTATTACTGTCATTCTAATGCAAAGAAAACAGCTAAAGACTTGGATTTCTGGGTCAACGAGCGCTTATTTCTTTGGTTGCAGAAACGACACCGCCTAAAGCCTCGCCGGATTATGAAGATGTATAAAATGCGTCAGATTCATAAAAAAGGACAGCGAAATAATTGGGGAATTAGGGACGGAGAAGATTACTTGTACCTATATCGTATGAGTGATAAACCGATAACTAAGTATAGGTCACGCTCATTACCTAATCCGTATTTGGAAGATTTTGAGCCTGCAACATTCATTAATCCTGAAGTCGCAATACCTGACAAAATCTGGCTCGGTAATGCCGATAACCATGAATGGCGCGAACTGAAAGAGGAGATAAAAGCAGAACGAGGAGCCAAATGTAGCGTTTGCGGATGTACCAAGCATCTCGACTTGCATCATATGAAAGCACGTCGAACTGGTGGTACTGATGTCAAAGATAACCTGCAACTCTTATGTAGAACCTGCCATGCTCAAACGTCTTCGTTTGGCGACCACAGTAGGTTGCAATGATGGAAAGCGAAGTGACGGGAAACTGTCACGCTTCGTTTGGGGAGAGGGATAGAGAAACACGCAAGTAGTGATATTTGAAGGTGCGCTCCGTCCCTACTCTATTTTCTCCCCTGCTAGCGAATATTGCTCTGCATGGTATGGAAATGGAGATTAAGAAATATGCAAGAACCTTCAAAGGTAGCAAAAGAGATAATGAAAGGTCACTTAACTTTATAAGATATGCGGACGATTTTGTGATTCTGCATAAAGACCTGAATATCTTGAAGAACTGTCAAGCAATTATCTCCAAATGGTTAAAAGAAGTTGGTTTAAAACTAAAGCCAAGTAAAACTCGAATTTCTCATACGTTAAACGAATATCAGGGAAATACTGGGTTTGATTTCTTAGGATTTAACATTATACAATTTCCAGTAGGAAGACACCATAGTGGAAAATCCCCTCATAAAGAAATACTTGGATTTAAAACTGTTATAAAACCTTCTTCTTGTAAGGTAAAAGTTCATATAAAAGAGCTTGGTGAAGTAATAAAAAAACACAGAAGTAGTTCACAATCAGGATTAATTAGGAAATTAAACCCAATTATTACAGGATGGTCAAACTACTATAGTGCAGTATGTAGCAAAGTTACATATGGTCTATGTGACCATATACTTTACCAACAGCTTAAAAGATGGGCAGAAAGAAGACACCCAAAGAAAATCAAGTCATGGGTCAAAAATAAATATTGGCACATTGATGGTAATAGGAATTGGGTGTTCGCCTCTAAGAAGGAAGGAAATATTGACTCTGAACTATCCCAACACACCGAAACGCCAATTGTAAGACATATTAAGGTCAAAGGTGGAAAAAGTCTCTATGACGGGGACTTAATCTACTGGAGTACGCGAAAGGGTAAGCACCCCGAAATGCCTACTTCTAAAGCAAAATTGCTTAAGAAGCAGAAGGGTAAATGTAATTACTGCGGATTATACTTTAAAGATGGTGATTTGCTCGAAACTGACCACATAATTCCCAAATCGCAAGGCGGTAAAGATGCCTATGGTAATCTTCAACTGCTACATCGACATTGCCACGACAAAAAGACATCTACAGATGACAAGACTTGTACCCATGACAAGGGGTCTCTCAGAGAGGAGCGCAGTGAAGCGAAAGTTTCATGCTGCGATTTGAAGACGAGTGGAAGCGGTGACGCTTGTGCTTAGTTTAACTATTTCAAAGTACAGAAGAACGGAAAGTTCAGAAGTCTGCCGTCCGAAGAAAATTTCTTGGCTTTCAAACAGAAGGTCAAAGCCATAGTGAACTGCTCAGCATATGGTGCGGAAGTGAAAGCAGCGAAATTAGCTCCCATAGTCAGAGGTTGGAGAAATTACCACAAGTATACAAAACTGAGTGGATCAAGATTTTCACTTTGGGCAATGGAATTCAGAACATTCACTGTATTCAAAAAACAGAAGTCCCTCAACTACAACACAGCAATAGAGTTAGCAAAAAAAGCTTTCCCCTACGTTAGGGCTTGCTGAAAAAGTAATAAAAAAGTGAGATGGAGATTTATTAGTTATTCAGGGAAGAGCTAAAAATAAGTTTTTGTTTACGAAAATTAAGAAAAACATAATGTTTATTTATGTCATATCTTAAAAAAGATAGATTCCCGAAAAATAGACATAAAAAAGCTCTCAATAAACGTGAGAGATAAGTGGAAAGATTCATAACCAAAAAAGTAATTGCGATTGCAGTTTTAGAAGTGTGAGAAAGTTTAGTCATCACACAATTGAGACTAAATCTTCTTTTACCTTGCCCAAATTTACCTTCAATGCAACTACGAATCTTCTCATCCGAGGCAGCTTGTTTCTTCTTCTCTTTACTAATATTAACAGGTGGTCTTCCCAAAGGCGGCCCACTGATTCTAATACCTCGTTCTTTGCACCAAGCTCGATTTTTTTGTGTGCGATAAATCTTATCAACATGAACCGATTCAGGGATGTTACCAGTGTATTTTTTAAAAGATTCTATTTGTATTTTTAAATCTGTTGATTCATTAAAATTATTCCAACTAATACGGTCTAAAAATACATATCCATCAAAACAGCTAGCTGACAATTTTGCCCCAAACTCTACTGTTTTACCAGCCTTACCCCTAACAATTGGACGTATGTGTGGTTGACTTAAACTAACAATACGATAATTAATACTCTTTTTATTATTTTCGTATAACCACGATTGTTGACGATAAACTTCACTTACTACTAGCAATATTTTATATTGTCTATGGCTCAATTCAGATAGATTTGCTCCCAGATTAACTAACTGCTTAATATGAGATATATTCCTTTTAATATACTGAAGTTGTTGTTTTAAAGATTTTCTTCTTTCTTCTCGGAATGGACGACGTTTTTTAGCAACTTTTAAGTAATTTTTTCGTGCAAGTTTACGATAAGTTCTTGGCTTCCTATCAAGTTGATTTTTAATTTGTTTATATAGTAAATCGATAATTTTTTCTGTATGCTTCCTAGCTTGATTTAATAATCCTAAGTCTGTGGGATAACTAATATCGCTTGGCGCACAAGTTGCATCTAATATTAATTTACCTTTATTTTTTGGCTGATTTAATTTTTTTTTTACTGGTATTGAAGAATTATCTAACATCTCCTTCACCATTTTTTGATTAATTCTATTGACTAAATCTATACCTATTCTTTGACGAAAGTGAACTAACATTGAAGCATCAAACGGTGTTTCATTGCTATAGGATGATATCCCTATAAAATATTGTAGATAAGGGTTTTCCTTAATTTGCTCTACAGTCTCTCTATCACTTATTCCTAATTTCTCTTTAATTATTAGCGCCCCTAACGCCATACGAAAAGATTTAGCTGGTGCGCCTATTTCTTCGGTAAAAATTGAAGCATATTCTTCTTCAAAATCTGACCAAGGTATTAATGAAGCCATAATTACCCAACGATTATCTTCAGACAACTTTCCCTCGAAAGGGAGTTCAAAGTTTTCTGATGATACCTGAGACTGCTCCTCAAAACGATACATATATACTAGACACGCGCAGCGTGTTACTCACGGTAATGCAAGGGTTTTAAGCTATTCTAGACCTTTTCCTTGCATCTGAATATATTCCTTGGGGCTGATAATGTATGCTGCATCACATTTTTATATTTATTCAGCAAGCCCTACGTTAGTTATAGTGAGAACAATTTCGCAGGAGTTACTGGTACAAAAAGTCCATACGACGGAGATGTGGTGTACTGGTCAAAAAGAAACAGCAAACTCTACGACCCACATTCCGCACCCAAGCTATAGAAATCGGTAATTACTGAAATAAATCTATCTAGAAAGAATAAAAAATTACCATTGTCGTTTCATAACAAGAATTTCTTGACAAAAAGACATCAATAGCAATTCTCAATAATAAGCAATAGCGATAAAAAACATCTATCTTTCAATTTGATAGATAAAAATCTATATTAAATTATGTTTGACAAGGTAATAACTTATGCATTTTTATTTTAAAGATAAAATAAGACATAACTATCTGTAAGCCATCAACAAAACACGGAAATAACTTATATGCCTATAAAAAAGTAAAAATTATTTTATTTTTACGTAATAAAACTATAATAAAAGTGACAATGGTTAGGTAATAATTTCAGAATAAAATCTCTTTCTTCGTTCCAATTAGAGACTTGTTTTTGATTATTAAATTCTACAACATGAATTGATTGAAAACATTGAAATATCCATTTTAGTGTTGGAGTATCTGTGGGTTTACCTAACTGGTTTTTTATTTTTAGTTGCGACTCATATAAAGCAAGTCTTAATTGCCTTTGTGCAAGCTTATAAACTAATAGGCATAGACCCATTATCATTGCTAATGCTTCAATTCTTTCAGGTGTTTTTAAGTAAATACTATCAGCAAAAAATAATGGGTCTTTAAGAAAGCTAAATCCACGTTCACAAGATTGCTGTGCTTTATACTTGTAAATCATAGAAGTATTATCAATTTCAGCTTCTTCTAAGATATTCGTCGAAATTATAAATCTTCCTGCACTTAAAATTGACGGATTAATTTTATCTTCATCTTTTATAATTGTTGCTGATACTTGATAATACTTTTCCTGCTTTCTCGAATGTTCTCTATTTTCAATGATAGAAACTTTATTTATTTGATGATATTTAAACTTTTTAGATAGTTTTGATAATTCTTTAATTGCATCAGCCTCACAAGCAAATTTTTCTTCCGATAACTTTTTTAAATCGCTTTTAATTTTTTCTTCATTTTTAGTAATTTTCTGTGATAACTTCTGTAAGTCAGCTTTTCTTCTTTCTTGACTCTGTACAACTAACCATCTTTGCTCTATCCCTGCATAAGTAATTTTTTTCGCAACATATGAATATCCCCATAAGTCACTTTTAATAAATTCTGATTCTGGTAAACTTGATGTTAAAATTTTTGCTTCTTTAATACTCAAAGGTACTCGACACAACCACTTTATATCTGACATTAATTTGATATTTTGTTCTGTGTATAGCGCACAATCAGCAACCATTAAGCTATCAACTTGTAGCTGCTTTTTGTAGTCAACTAAAATTTGACCAAAGCATGAAGAATCAACAATATTGCCAGATGCTGATTTCAAGAATATTGGTATATCTCCATCATCACTACATATTAGTTCTATTAAAAATTGCTTCAAATCTGGTCTGTGGTCGCGAGAGTATCCATATGTAATATTTATTGGTTGTAATGATTTAGTTTCTAGCTCTTCTTTCAAAAGGTTATTTTCTATTTTTTGATTATCAAATACTACTTCAGGTAAACTTGAATTATGTTCTCCATGTAAGTGTATAGATGATGAGTCTAAATGTGATGTCAATAAAGATATTTGGAATTTTTTAACAACATTTAAAGTAATCGATAAAAATATTGAATCAAGCCCTTTAAGAAATAATTTATCCATTACTCTACCGAGTTTATCGTCATTTAAGTATTCTGCTTTTACTCCAGAACCTATTAAATGCTCGCAAGGGATTGACTCAAAGTATTTGGGAAACATATATAAAGGCTTAGAAACAAATCCTAAGCCATTTAAAATCATTGCTTTTACAACTTGTCCAGCATTAACTTTTTCGTTTTCATTCACACCGATGGACTCGTTAATTATTTCTACTAACCCAATTGAATCTATTATCCCTGCGACTATGCCCAAATGGTCTATATTCTTTATTTCAACATCTTTAATATCAAACATGGCGGACAGAATTTAATGGGGAGATTTCTGCTTTCATTCTGACATTTTTTGTTCGTTATAAATTATTTTTACTCTTTCATGTAGCTTCAATAAAGCATTTATCCTCAAAATATTTTTAGTAACTATGTATTAGCACTAATGTAATTTATTATCAATAGTGCTTTTGTAAAACTTATCTTTAGTAGTATAAATGTACTAAATAATCTATTTTCACCTATCTGTGAAACTTAGGGTGCGGAATGGGGGCTACGACGGACTTACCGCAAAACTGTTGGACAAGAAGAAACAGAACCATACTTGTGGGTTTTGTGGAATGAAACTCCTCCCAGGAGAAGATATTCATCTACATCACAGAGACGGGAACCACGACAACTGGAAACTGAAAAACCTTGTAGTTATTCACCAAAGTTGTCACCAATATCACCACATGGCAGAGTGAGGACTCAAGATATCTAGGAGCCGGATGCACCGAAAGGGTGCGCCGTGGTACGCACTGATTGAATTGCCAACACAGTTGGCTGGAGTTCGGGGAAACGACTGCGATTTAAACCATTTTTGTGCCAAAAAATTAAACCATACCTTGACCAGAGTAAACGTAATACAAGGGTATTCAAGCGACAATAAACATAAAATTTTGTATCATTTTATTGCCGTGTGTCGTAAAAATAAATCATATTAGTGCCTAAAGTTTTTCAATGAAAAAAGGGAGAGTGGACGCAATAATTTTCGTGAAAATCATCAAGCCATTAAAACTTTGATGACAAAATATGGTTTAAAGTGACTAACATATGGTTCAAAACCATATAATTTCGTTAAATAAGACGGCAACGCTCTAGTTCCGCTAAAAGCCCGTTGGTCTTTCTCACGGGGAAAGCAAATGAACAGTAACGAATTTGAACATTGGTGTAGACAACAAAATTATTCAACACAAACAATTGATTTGATTGCTGCAATCAGGTCATCCCCACCTTCACGTAGAGTACAGGGAAGAACCAAAAATGTAAGTGGGGTTTATCCCAGCAGGAAGATGGGTGTCACAATCCAGTTTGAGAGCCATACAGTGGAATTGTGGGCTATTTATCAAATGGAACATGACCCCGATGTCTTAGAGTTCTACGACCAACCGCCAGCCTTCAAAATCCAATATAAAAACAATAAGGGGCGTAATATAGGTCACTATCATACTCCTGACTTTTTCGTATTACGGAATCGGGGTGCGTGTTGGGAGGAGTGGAAGACAGTTAAAGAATTGGAGAAACTATCGCAGAAATATCCTGGGCGTTATCAAAAAACAACATCGAACGAATGGCGTTGTCCACCAGGAGAAGCCCATGCAGCAAAGTTTGGTTTAAGATACCGTGTTCGTATAGATGCCGAACTGAATCCGGTTTTTACCCAGAACCTAATGTTTCTGGAGGATTATCTGGGATTTAGATCAAATCTAGATAATGAAACTACTTCTCAAATCATAAAATTAGTTACTGATAATCCTGGCTTAACTATAAAAGCACTGCTATCCGAGTTGGAATTTTTATGTGCCAACGATGTATATATATTGATAGCAACAGAGCAGCTATACGTAGATTTGAGTGCAGTGCATCTGTACGAACATTGGCGGACAAGACTATGGATAGACCAGTCCCTAGCTGATGCTTATAATAAAGCTGAATCTGACTCTATTAATACTAAGACTGTAAGTATATATCCCAAAACACTTCTACCAAACACAGTTTTAATATGGGATAAAGTAAGATGGACTTTAGTTAACTATGGCGAGACTAAAACCACACTACTACCGGAATCTGGCTTTCCAATAGAGTTACCTTCGGAATTTTTTCTTCAATTGTTAGATAGCGGTGTCATGCAGCTCCATGATGGAGCCAAAAATACAACTATCAATGAAACTGTACGTAAAATTTGGGATGCCGCTTCTCCTGCAAACTTAAAAGAAGCGAACCGAAAATTTAACATCGTACAGGCATATTTTCAGAAGAATACAGATATTTATAAAGACATCAAACCTCGTACTTTACGTAGATGGGTGCAACTGTTCCGTGAAGCAGAATAATCCCAAAAATCTTGCTGTTTGGAATCTAGGAGATTTATATACTCACCTTACCCAGTGGGCTTACTCTATCTATGATAAAAACTTTCACTCCGCATTAAATACCGAACCTCATGAAGCTTATACAGAAGGAATTCACAGAGCAGGAGAGCGCTTACATAAAAGTGTTATTTATAACGAAGATTTTATAATGGCAACACGTCCAACCAATACCAAAGGAAAGGCTCGAATTCAGCCAGGGCAAGGAATTAAAATCAATTATATTTACTACTGGAGCGATTC
>JBCCLY010000060.1:0-10944 GCA_039026655.1 Cyanobacteria bacterium P01_C01_bin.38
ATTGACCCCAGTCACTTCTGAAACAGTTTGTAGTTTGTAGCTTGTAGGTTGGGTTGAGGAACGTTCACCATAGGTGTGCCTGAGCCGCAGCAAAGCTGAACGGCAGAACCCAACATTATAAACATAGATTGAAATAAACAATTAAAAATAAACACCAACTACTGGTCTATTGCATTAATTCCAACGGGTTTGTAGTAAGGGCTTTAGCCCTAAATCTGAGAACTAAAGTTCTTACTACGAGCCTTTGTTACTTTTCAAAATTAATGAAACGCACTACTAAGTTCCATATATTTAAAATAATCTCATTAAAACCGAAACGTAAACGTTGGGTTACGACGCATTTTGCCTTTCAATAACTATCAAAAACATTCGTGCGTCTAACCCAACCTACGAATAAATCAAGATGTTCTTCTCTTAATTAAAATAAACAAAAAAATAACCCACGAAGGTGGGTTTTGCTTGTGTAGAAGCGGTTTCAACCGCCAATTATTATCAACTCCTAACTCATAACTCCTAACTCATAACTCCTAACTCCTAACTCCTAACTCCTAACTCATAACTCCTAACTCCCAACTCCTTACTCCTAACTCCTAACTCCCCTGCGGTAACTGCTTCCTTTCAACTTCTTCCGTCACCAAAAGTTCTCTCAAAACTCTCGCTGCTGCTTTCTGCGCGATTTGAGAAGCAATTTTTTGTCCTATAGTTTGCACGTTAGGATTAACTACGAGTTTACTAACTTGCTCGATGGTTTTGGATAAATCAAAATTACCGCCTTCTTGCAGAATTTTGATGATATTTTTGATATGCTCTAATGTTTCTTTTTCTTCACTAGAAGCACCAGGAACTTCAGTAATTGCAGTAACACCAACTCTTTCTCTTAATAGATGAGTAAAGTTGTGCATTACGTTTCTACTTAATGCATCGACTCCTTTAAATAACTCATCTACTAACTTGATACGAATAAAAGCACCGCGCTCGGATGCTAAGAATTCTAATCCTTGATTTAATGCATCGCTAGAATCATAATCATATGAATTTCGAGCATTTTTCAACAGGTTTTCTAAGCGATTCCAGCGGAAACGACCATCTTTAAATAGTAAGTCTTTTAATGATGCTCTTAATTCCGGTGATGGATCTGTTAATAATCTTTTGGAAACGTAGGGATATGCTTCGCTAAGTACTTTAAAGTTAGGATCGATATATATTGCTACACCTTCTAATGTTACCAAAGAACGAATAATCAAAGCGTAGTAAGGAGGTACGCGGAAGGGATATTCGTACATTAATTCCGATAAATCATCGGTGATGGTTTTAATATTTAAATCGGCAACGGAAGCACCTTGAGCGTCGGCGAATACGTTGGCAAATGCGGGAATAATTGGTGTTAGATCGACATCCGGTGTTAGAAAATCTAATTTTACGTAGTCGGAAGCTAAAGCGTCAAAATCGCGGTTAACTACGTGAACGATCGCCTCTATCAAACCATAACGTTGCGGTGGTTTAATTTCGCTCATCATCCCGAAGTCTAGATAAGCTAATTTTCCGTCGTAGGTAGCTAATAAGTTACCGGGGTGCGGATCTGCGTGGAAAAATCCATGTTCTAATAATTGACGTAGAGAACATTGAACCCCTACTTCTACTAAGTAACGAGCATCTATACCTAATGCGGCGATTTCGTTTACTTGAGTTAATTTGAGTCCGTTAATCCATTCCATCGTCAATACGCGACGGTTGGTATATTCCCAGTAAATTTTGGGGATATATACGTCTTTTATATGACCGTAAAGCTCGAAGAAACGCTCGGCATTTTCGCCTTCGTTTACATAATCCATCTCCTCAAAGATACGCTCGCCAAGTTCATCAAGAATACCTACTAAGTCGCTGCGTACTTGCTTAATGGCTTTTTGTCCCCAAGCTGCCAATCGACGCAAGATATATAAGTCAATGGTTATACGCTCGCGTAAGTCGGGACGCTGAACTTTTATAGCAACTTCTTCACCAGTACTTCTTAACTTACCGCGATAAACTTGTCCTAAAGAAGCGGCAGCGATTGGATCTGGTGTCATCTCGGTATAAATTTCTTCCGGACGCGCACCTATTTCTTCTTCAATAAATTGATAAGCAAGCTCGTTGGGAAAAGGTGGTAATTTATCTTGTAGCTGAGTAAATTCTTCTAAATAAACTGGAGGAACTAAATCCGGTCTTGTGGACAATGCCTGACCAATTTTAATATAAGCTGGCCCTAACCTAGTTAGCAATTCTCGTAATTGAACTGCGCGACGACGGTCAGTTTTTACCTTTTTACCAAGTTTACTATCGAACCACACGCCAAAAGCAAAGGCGATCGCGGGGGCCAAAACGGTGAATATCCGCCCCCAAACCTGTAAAGGTCTTCTTCTATAATGCGCTGCGATTCCTAAAGCATCGTAACGCAATCCTAAATGTTCGCTTGTTGTCGTTTCTAACAAACTACTCTTTCGGCGCTCTATGGAAGTTGGTAATTCAACAGTAGTAGTATCTACTTTATTTTCTGCAAGCACTAATTTTGCCTCTTGTGTGGATGTTGGAGGAACTGTCTTCATATTCATGAAATTACCGCACGGCAGTTCAAACGTTAAGTATTGTTACAATTGCTTTCACAAGTGTAACTCATTATGGAAATGGGAATAGGGAATTGGGCATAGGGCATGGGGGATTGGGAATGGGTAGTTGAATACAGTTAGGAGTTAGGAGTTATGAGTTAGGAGTTAGGAGTTAGGAGTTAAGAGTTAGGAGTTAGGAGTTAGGAGTTAGGAGTTAGATCTTTTCTATCTTGTGCCCTTGTCTCCTTTTTTTATGCCCAATGCCCAATGCCCAATGCCCCATCCCCAATGCCCAATTAATAATTATGACCTTTAACCTTTTTTAATATCCAGACCTTTGACCTTTGACCTTTAACCTTCTAAACTAAATTTGGTACGCTTGTTCGTAAGTTTTTTATAAAATATTAATCAACGTAACTATTTGAGGTTGTTTGCGTTCAATTTCTAATATCTCAAACTGTAGAACTATTCGCGTCTGCCTTAATGGAGAATTTGGCTGAATGTTGCTCTCCCTTTATATAGAAAACTTTGCTTTAATTGACAAGTTAGATTTAGAATTCGGTGCTGGGTTAAATGTACTTACTGGTGAAACTGGCGCTGGTAAATCGATTATTCTTGATGCGATCGATGCTGTTTTGGGTGGAAAGGTATCGAGTCGAGTGATTCGTACTGGCAGCAAGCGAGCATTGATTGAAGGTACTTTTACTTCTAATTCTGCTTTAGCTGCTTGGTTAACGGAACAAGAAATTGATTTACTCGATGAAAATTCAGTAGTTATAAGTCGCGAAGTTACAGCTAGTTCCAGTAGTGTCCGCAGTCGATCGCGGGTAAATGGTGTGTTGGTAAATCGTCAGTTTATGAACAGTTTGCGGGAACGTCTGGTGGAAATTACCGCTCAAGGACAAAACGCACTGGTAGGACAATCTACGCAGGTTCGTAACTGGTTGGATTCTTATGGTGGCGATGGGATAATGAAGCAGCGTTCTTTTGTGGGTGCTGCTTTCAGTCGTTATCACGAAGCACATTTACTGTTAGAGCGTCGTCGTACTTCGGAACGGGAAAGGTTGCAGAAACTTGATTTATTGACTTATCAAGCTAAAGAATTGGCAGAAGCAAATCTTGAGGAACCCAACGAATTAGATAAGCTTTTACAAGAGCAAGAGCGACTCAATCATGTTGTTGAACTGCAACAGATGAGTTACAAAGTATACGAAGATTTATATCAGAGCGATGGCGGAGGCTCCACAGCTACAGACTTATTGGGAAATAGCGAAGGTACCTTGATAGATATGGTAGAGTTCGACACTGAGGAACTTCAGCCACTTTTAGAATTAATTAGAGATGCTCAGTCAGCCGTTACGGAAGTAGCCAGACAAATAAACGCTTATGGAGATGCTTTAGAGGCAGATCCGCAAAGGTTGGATGAGGTAGAAGAAAGAATTCGCGAATTAAAGCAAATTTGCCGTAAATATGGGCCGTCGCTGGCTGAAGTTATCGAACATTACAACGGAATTCAAGAGCAGTTAAACGAACTTAACGATGGTGAAAAATCCATTGAAACTTTGGAGAAACAAGAGCAAGAATGCTTGGATAAATTAACTTCAGAATGCAGCAAATTAACCAAATTGCGTAGCGCCACAGCAGCTTTATTAGAAGCAGAAATTATTAGGGAGTTAAAACCCCTAGCGATGGATAAAGTGCAATTTAAAGTTGAGTTAGCACCCATTGCTCCCACTGCAAACGGCAGCGATAAAGTCAGCTTTTTGTTTAGCCCAAATCCGGGTGAACCCTTGCAACCGCTTTCGGAAACTGCCTCTGGTGGTGAAATGAGCCGCTTTTTGCTGGCGTTAAAGGCTACTTTCTCAGCTTCAGATAGCCCAGGAACAATGGTATTTGACGAAATCGATGTTGGTGTTTCCGGTAGAGTAGCTCAAACCATTGCTGAAAAACTGCATCAATTAAGTTTGCAACTTCAGGTATTGTGCGTGACTCACCAACCATTAGTAGCGGCAATGGCTGACAGGCATTTTCACGTTAACAAAGAAGTTATTAATCAGTTAAAAGGCGAAAAAGAAAATAACGGACATGGTGAAGAGCGTACAGTAGTTAGAATTACGGCTCTGGATAATTTAACTAAGCGACGAGATGAGTTAGCGCAGTTAGCTGGTGGGAAATCCGCAAGTGATGCAGAGGCTTTTGCTGATTCTTTGTTAGCCAAAGCTGCGACTCATCGAGAAGGTAAGGATAAAGGGAAAGGGAGGAAGAAGAAATCGTAATATTTTCAAAAACACCTCCCTCAGACTGGAAGTCTGGGGCTACAGAAACAAAGCCCACCTATGCCCTCCGGGCACGCTACGCTAACGTGGGCTAATACAAAATAAATCTCTTCTATCATTTATAGTCATTCCAAATAAAAAACATATGATTGGTAGTGCGAGCATCTTGCTCGCTAGCTGTCAGCAAGCAAGATGCTCGCACTACGGAAATTAATTGGAATCACTATATGTTTTACAGAGATTTCACGATTGCAAAAGTAAAGCAAAAATTCAATTTAACATTAGTAGAAGGTAAACGTTTTCTTCCCGAAGTTAAACCCGTTTCACCAAATCCTTATTTACTGAGATATTGTCACCATTGATTTTACTGAATATTCAATTTCGCCAGTTGAAAACTTATTAGGGATTTTGGTATGGATGATTGAAGATACATCTAATTAAATTCTAAATATGATGGTGCGTTACGCAATACCTACGGTACGCCAAGGCTAGGCGCGATAACACACCCTACATAAACACAAAGATATTTTTACAAATTATCATTATTTACATTTACCCAAAAACTCTCTAAAACCTCTTCCCTCAGTGCCCTCCGCGCCCTCTGCGGTTAATTATAAAATCCTTAAATATTATCGAAAATGACATCAACCCTCACCAAAAACTCTACTGAAACTAACAAGTTACCCGCCGGAGGTACAAACCCAAATCAATTTGAGGTACTCGAAGCCTGGTATCCGATTCATTATATTAACGACTTAGATAAATCCAAACTCACCCGTTTTACTATCCTCAACAAAGACATCGTAATTTGGTGGGATAAACAAACTTCTTCATGGCGAGTTTTTGAAGATAAATGTCCCCATCGTCTCGTACCTTTATCCGAAGGCAGAATTGCCGAAGATGGATTATTAGAATGTCCCTATCATGGTTGGGCTTTTGCTGGTGATGGTGAATGCAAGCGCATTCCGCAACAACCAGAAGGTAGAAAAGCCGAAACTTCTCAAAGAGCTTGCGTTAAATCTTTTCCCACATCTGTTAAACAAGGATTATTATTTATCTTCCCTGGAAAGCCGGAAAATGCAGAAAAAATCGAAGTTCCTATTATTGAAGCTATTGAAGAAACACCCGACGAATGGGTTGTGTTAAATACTTTTCGAGATTTACCTTACGATGCTTTAACATTATTAGAAAACGTTATCGATTCCAGTCATATTCCTTTTACACATCACGCTACCGTTGGTAATAGAGATAGTGTTTCACCAGTAGAATTAGAATTAGTTGAATCTGGTAAAAATGGTTTTACAGGAATTTGGCAAGATGGGCCAAGAAAAGGTACTTTAGGAAAGCAAGATACAAGTTTTATTGCACCAGGATTGGTAATTCACGATTTAACATCTAAGAAATTTGGTAGAACTTTGACAGTGGTTTATGCTACTCCTATACGTAAGGGTGAATGTCGTTTATTTGCGCTTTTCCCTTTCAAATTCTCAGCCAAACTACCTGCTTTATTTATTAAATTAACTCCACGCTGGTATTCTCATATTGGAAACAATCGGATTTTAGAAGACGATCAAATTTTTCTTCATTATCAAGAGCGTTTCTTAGAAGAATCTGGGGGAAGTGCAAATTTTAATAAAGTATTTTATCTACCTACCAAAGCCGATAGTTATGTATCTGAGTTGCGACAATGGGTAAATAAATATAATGCAAATCCCTTTCCAGGAGAAAGTTTACCGCCAAGATTATCGAAAGAACAACTTTTAGATAGATATCATTCCCATACAAAACATTGTGCAAGCTGTAGTAAAGCACTTGCGACAATTCAGAAATTGAGAATGGCGATCGCCTTTGTGTTAGCAGTCTGTTGGGCAATGATACCCTTAACAACTTTATTACAAACTAAATCCGTAATTTTACCCTTATCATTTTCCGCGATATTTCTGCTATTTGGTGGCGCATGGTTTGGTTTGGGAAGATTAGAAAAGCGGATGTATCAAGGTGAAGAAACACCTCCACGCAATTTACCAAAAAAATAGAGCAATACTCTTGTGGGATGGGCTTCCAGCCCGTCTTTATTATAAAAAACATCTTTATAGTTTCTAGAAACCCGGTTTTTTCAAAAAACCGGGTTTCTTAATTCTCACAAATAATTTATGAGTGCCATAACAGACATATCAAATACTATAGTAATTATTTCCTCCGTTCCCTATTCCCCATTCCCTATTCCCTTTCCACTATAGAAACTTTTTCATATCATTTAAATTCTAATTAAATAGCACCATAAAAAAATTCAATAATGTCCGAAATATCCCGTAGAAAATTTATCAAGCAAGGTACAACTGCTTTTATTAGTCTTTCTTCTATCAGCTTACTTAAATTATTAGCCGATTCAGTTTCTGCTGCTGAAACTGTAACCGGCAATCTAGAAGCGCAAATTCCCAGGTTAATGCGGAATAACCGAATTCCCGGAATTTCTCTGGCAATTATTCGAGATGGGGAATTATTTTGGAATAAAAGCTTTGGAATTAAACACAAATATCAAAAAACATCTGTTAATAACGAAACTATCTTTGCTGCTGCATCTTTAACTAAACCATTGTTTGGTTATGCGGTTTTGAAAATGGCTGAAAGAGGAGAAATTGATTTAGATGCACCTTTGACAAAATACACGGATAAACCTTTAATTTCTGACTCAAGGATTAATAAAGTAACTGCTCGTAGAGTATTATCTCACACTACTGGATTTCCTAATTGGAGCGGTAGCAAACCAGTGTGGTTTAAAAATAATCCGGGAACAAAATTTGGTTATTCGGGGGAAGGTTTTTTATATTTACAAAGCGTAGTTGAAAAAATTACCGGGCAACCTTTAGAAGAGTATTTACAAGCGAATATATTAAAGCCTTGGGGAATGAATCGTAGTAGTTTAATTTGGCAACCCGAATATGCGAATATTGCTAGTTATGGACACAATCGTCAAGGTAAACCGAGAGCGATGAGTAAACCAAAAAATGCGGTATCTGCGGGAAGTTTGCGTACTACTGCTGCCGAATACGCTCAATTTATTATCGCAATGATTAAACCGGGAACTGTTAATAGTAATAATTTGACGGAAGCAAGTTTACAAAAGATGCTAACTCCGCAAATTAAACTTAGTTACTCTCTAGATTGGGGTTTGGGTTGGGGATTAGAAAAAACGAATAAAGGTAACTTTTTTTGGCATTGGGGAGATTTAGTTACTTTTAAAAGTTTTATTGTCGCTTCTAGAGATTTACAAACGGGAATTGTAATTTTAACTAACAGTCAAAACGGGTTAAAAATCTGTGAAAGAATTGTTAATCAAGCGATTGGTGGAAAACATCCGGCATTTAAATACTGGATGATTGATTATTAATAAATAGGGAGTAGGGAACAGGGAGTAGGGAGTAGAGAATATCTAATAAACAAAACCTATTTTATTTTAAGTAGACTTACACAGTCGTCTTTAACTGACTTCTTGCACCATTGTCAATTACCCTTCATAACCGCCTCGGAATCAATTCCGAGTCTAATAGCTCAAGTCTACTTAAGTAGACACAAAGACTTGCCCAGTCCTATTCATAGGACTTTCGCTATTAGCTTGGGGTTTGCAACCCCAAGCGGTTTTGAGAATGGTGCAAGATGTGAACTTTAAACGACTTTAACTATTAGCTGGGGAATGCAATTCCCCGACTAATATGAAACTGATAGAAAATTTATCACTGTTCCCTGTTCCCCATTCCCTCTTTCCTACTCCCTACTCCCTACTCCCTACTCCCTATAACTACTTTGTCTTAGCCAACATCATATTCGACTGATTCACATTAAATTTATAGCCAATACCAAAATCTAAGGGCTGAATATCATTCTTATTTGCATAAACTCGTCGCAAATCTGACTGATAGCGATTGCTAAATAAACCAATTGGACGAGTATAGTTACCGTAAAATTCTAAATCCCATTTGGCATTATCAAAAGATTTTAATGGCATTCCAGAATCATCTTGCAATATATGACTGCTGGTTGCCAAAATTGTATCTCTGATACCCGAAAAGCTACCGTTATACATTAAGTAAGAAGCCGCTTTAAGATAAGTTACGGGTTGGTTTAGTTGACTGACAAACTGTGTTAATTCGGGATGCTTTTTCAAACCTGAATTTGATAAATCTGTAGAGAAATAATACAAAGTTCTAGGTTCTGATTCTCCTTGGGGAACAAAAGAAATTTTGACTCCGGGAACCATTCCTTTTTCAAACTGTTTGACTTTTGCATTTTTATCTAAGCCAATATATTGTAAATTCAAGATGCGGTTATTTGTACGCGCCATGAATACGTACAAAATTGGTAAAACTCCTTGCTTTTGTAAATCAACTCTCATATCGTTGGTACGGAAGAAGCTGAATTGCAAAATCTCTGATAAAGAGCTTCTGGCTTTACTTAATGCAGCAGCGCTTTCGTTAGCAGAAAGTTTAGTAAAATCTGGAACGCTACCCACTGGCTCTAAACCAACTAAAATCATTTCTTTGGCTTTAGGAAATAAAGAGAAAGAGTAGAGAAAATCTGGGCCGCTAAAAGGATAAAAAACAGTTGAAGAATTAGCATTTACTGCTTGTAATTCTTTGTCTCTCCATTTTCTAACCTTTGCTAGCTGCCGGTTTTCTAATTTTGACCAGGCATTTTTATAGTAATTCTGATGGGAATTCCAACCTCTAACTTGCTGTACTTTTGCTAAAGGGCTTTGACTATCAACTTGCATTCCAGCGAGCAGCTTTGCTGTATCAGTTAGTTTAGCCGATCTTGCTTTATCAAATTTCGCTAAAGGATCTAATTGTTTAGTTGATTCGGCTTTTTTAATTGCATTACTAGTAATATTGCTATTAATATTGTTGCTTCCACAGCCTTGTAGTAATAATAATGCGCTAATACCAGTACCAAAAATAGCGGTAAATAATTTATTGTTCATGATTGTAGGGTAAAGATTTCAAAGTTGAAGAAAAATATAACAACGAATTATTCTTCGTTAAATTGGGTGTTTTTTTGGTTGCCTTTAGATGCCGAAACATAGTATGAATCTTCAATCGAAGACCATCCCAAATTGTTTTTTGACGCAATAAAATAAACACCTAAACCAACCAATAAAGTTGCCATTCCTGTTAAAGATTCCACTGGTTTATCTATCAAAAGATACACTAACATCCATAAACTTATTCCTAAGAAGATAAGCGGGGTGAAAGGATAACCCCAAGTTTGATAAGGGCGATGAGCTTCGGGATATCTAAAACGGTAAACAAAAACCCCTAAAACTGTGATAAATGAAGATAATGTCAGGGTAAATCCCAAATAAGTTAATACTGCTTCAAAGCTAGATGAGAGAATCAAAACAGTAACGATAAATAGCTGTACAAGAATTGCTAGATATGGAATACCCTGGCTATTTTTTCTCGCCAACATTTTAAATAATGGGATATCTTCGCCAATTGCTTGAGTCACTCTCGGACCTGCTAAAACCATTGAACTGATTGAAGAAATAAGCCCAAATGAGATTAGAGTAGCCATTATTTTAGCTCCAAAATTACCGAAAATATGATTGGCAGCTATATATCCAATTTCTACTTCTCCTACTAACTTATTAATCGGTGTAGTGTGCAAAAATATAAAGTTTAATAGTAGATATAACCCCGTTACAATTAAAGTTCCGCCAATTAAAGAACGAGGTAGATTTTTTTCCGGCTCCTCTATTTCACTAGCTAAATAAACCGCTGCATTCCACCCTGAATAAGAATAGGTTACATAAACTAATGAAATCGCAAAAGGAGAACTAAAAATTAAATTTACGTCTGTTGTTGAAGGTATAAATCCTAGTTGTTGGGGTTGAGCTAAAAATAAACCGCAGACAATCAGGATTGCGATTAGCAGAACTTTTAAAATCGTAAATATCTGTTGAAAGTAGCTGCCAACAGTCTTACTTTTACTATGAATCAAAGAAACACTGATAACTACAGCTAAAGCAATACCTGTTGAAGAAATTATCGGAAACACGTTTTTGAAATATGCTCCCAAAGCCATAGCAG
>JBCCLY010000061.1:0-10944 GCA_039026655.1 Cyanobacteria bacterium P01_C01_bin.38
CCATGACCAATCCATGATTTTTGACCATTTAATCGCCAGCCTTGTGAATCTGGTAGTGCTGTTGTGGCAATAGCTCTGGGATTTGAACCTGCAACAGCTTCTGTAATGGCAAAACCAGCCAATTCACGACCCGTAGCAATCAACGGTAGAAGTTCTTGACGAACCGATTCCGAGGCATAATTAAGAATGGGTCGAGTTCCTAAAGCATGATGAACTCCCACAAAGGAAGCAAGGGTTAGGTCTATAGCTGCTAATTGTTCAAAGACACGCAAGGTATCCCGATTATTGAGACCGATTCCACCATATTCAGGAGGTACTTGCATGCCGAGAAGTCCACGATTACCAAAATCAAGGACAATATAAGGGGGAATACAACGACGTTCATCAATTAAACGAGAATTTATTCTCTCACCAGCATAACTACGAAGCCACTCGATCAGATTATCTGCGCGAGATTTACTCGTTCCCTGTAACTTTCCCCGAACTTGATTTGCAAATGTAGGATTGATTATTTGCTGCTTTGGTTCTTCACTAGCTTTTTCATTGTTAATACCATTAGCCAATTTTCTTAGTTGATTTAAATAACCAAGATTGGATAGTACAGAATCTGCATCTACTCCAAAGTCAATTAAACAAGCAATTTCATCAACCCCTATTTCTTTTAACTCATGCACCATTTCCAAGCAACTAGAAGGTGTTCCAAATAAACCTGCTTTTTGAAAATACCGTTCAAAAGCATAAGCCAATAACTTCTCTCGTTCAGAAGATGTCAATTCATCTAAATTGTTTGCAACATCTTTCCACAAATTTACGGAAGTTTCTAGATACTGCGTGAATGGTTCTCGCACAAGAGAGCGAACAAATTCTATTTCTGAACTAACAAAACTATGTAACATTAAGGTTACACAACCAGTGTTTGGGTCATAACCATTTTTAGCTCTTGAATTTCTATATAATGCTATTTTTTCAGTTAATTCTTCAATTGATTGGGTAAGCAAAGCTGTCAGAATATTGGCACCTTTTGCCCCTGCTTCAATAAACCCTTCTTTTCCTCCACTACAGGTAATCCAACTTGATAATTCCGGTTGCTTTGGTAAAGGATATATTTTAATTTCAGTTTCTTCTCCATTACTATCAGGTAAACAAACTGATTCCCCTCGCCAAAGTTTCTGCACGGTTTTGATACCATCAAACATTATTTGGCTTCGATTAGCATAACTTTCTGGAGCAAGGACAAAATCTTTGAGATTCCAACCTTTAGCAAAACTAATGTCTACTCTACCCTCAGATAAGTTATCTACTACAGACCATTGTTCGGCTACTCTAACGGGATTTTGCAATGGTAAAACAACGCTACCTGGTCTAATGCGAATATTCTCAGTTACCATTGCCAAAGCAGAACCTAAAACTGACGGTTCTGGATACAATCCCCCAAAGGGATGAAAATGTCGCTCTGGTATCCAAACTGCATGAAAATTATTTTTATCTGCAAATTTTGCCCCTTCTAACAGAAGTTTATATTTGTTATCTGTAAATTCAGCTTCGTTGCTTGAAAAGTAAAGTAAACTAAATTCTATTGTTTTGGTTTGTATCGGAACTTGATTTACAGATTTTTTGAAAATTACATTTTCTAAACTTTCATCAATAAATTTTTGGCGACAAGCACTGCGCTGAATTTTACCACTAGATGTTTTAGGAATACTTCCTGGTTTAAGTAAAACTATAGTATAAATTGCTAATTCGTGATCTAGTGATACCGCTTCATTAATTGCACAAACCACTTCTTCCGAATTTAGTTTACGTACATAGGTGCGCTCAACTTCTTGCACAACTATTAGCCTTTCTTCCCCTTCTACTTCTACACAAAAAGCAGCTCCACTGTTTGCTCGTAATCCTTGATGAGTATTTTCAACAGTTAATTCAATATCTTGGGGATAATAATTACGACCTCGAATAATAATTACATCCTTGAGCCTTCCTGTTACAAAAAGCTCTCCATTCTTCAAAAATCCTAAGTCCCCTGTTCGTAAAAATGGACCCTCTGCTGTATCTTTAACATGAGCTTGAAAAGTTTCTTTTGTCGCCTCGGGTCGATTCCAGTATCCAACAGCTACACTTGGACTACTAACCCAAATCTCTCCTACTTGTTCTGAATTGCAACTATTTAAGGATTCTGGATTAACAATAGCTACATTTGTATCCATGTAAGGATGACCACATCCCACATACACTCTACTTTCTGGTGAGGAAATCTCAGTTTCTAACACCAAATTTTGCTCTAAATCACTAGCTTTTACTCCCTGAATTACTGGTGATTGATATTTCTTTCCACCTGTTGTAAACAAGGTAGTCTCCGCCATTCCATAGCAAGGATAAAAAGCGTTGTAGTTAAAACCAAAGGCAGCAAATTTTTGACTAAATTGCTCCAAAGTTTCTGCTCGTAATGGTTCTGCTCCATTAAAAGCTAAATCCCAACTGCTTAAGTCAAGGTTAGCTAATTCTTCTGGCTGGATTTTTTTTACACACAAATCATAGGCAAAATTCGGTCCACCACTAGTAGTTGCTCTATATTTAGAAATCGCTTTTAACCAACGTATCGGTTTCTGTAGAAATGCCACTGGAGGCATCAGAATATTGGGAGAACCTACATAAATGGGCTGTAGGACATGACCAATCAATCCCATATCATGGAACAAAGGCAACCAACTAACACCAATACTATTCTCACTATGACCAAAAGCAGTCTGGATTATCTGCTGGTTGTGGATGATTTTTCCATGAGTAACCATCACTCCTTTTGGTGTTCCTGTAGAACCAGAAGTATATTGCAAAAATGCCAAGCTATTTGCTGATACTTCCGTCTGTACAAATTCTTTTAGATTGCTTTCAATACCATCTGTTGCTATCAACTTTAACTGAGCTAATTCTGGCTCTTGAGTCCATTTTTTCTCTATGTCAGCCAATATTGATCTGGTTGTCAGTGCTACTCTTGGTTGAGCGTCATTAACAATAGAGAGCAATCTAGATAACTTCTGATTGCCTTTGGGAGGATAAACTGGAACTGCTATTACCCCTGCATACAAACACCCGAAGAAAGCCGTAATGAATTCTAATCCACTATGATATAACAGTAAAGCTCGTTCTCCTTTTAAAGGTTGGAGATGAGCCGCGATTATTTTTGCTTGTTGATTTAATTCCCCATAAGTAATACTGGCTGATTCTGTTTCTCCGTCTTGAAGAAATATATAGGCTTGTTTATTAAACTGATATTGCGCTCTATAAGTGAGAATTTCTAATAATGTTTGGTATGTAATATCTGAATCAATCATTTCTAGACTTTGCTCAATTATGGGATGGTTTAACTATATTTCTAGAACGGGAGCAACTGTTACAAGCAATGGTATACTTCGTCTTCCTTCCACCTAAAAAACTATACTATAGAGATAAAAAACTCTGAATTTTTGAGTCACGGATGTTAAATAATTATAAAACAGATTATGTTTAATTTGATGACTTCAGCTTCAAATTAGCCCATAATCGAGAAGAAGTCGGGAAGAAAAAGCATTTTCTCAAGAAGGCAGAAGTACTGAAGCAGAAGCTTGAGGGGGTTCGTCAGTATCCCCTATTTTAAAAGCGAAAGATTATATACACGAACCTATCCCACTAATGACAAAACGTGATAAACTATTTTTGAAATGAGATGGGTGTATCGCTTTATGGCTGTGCGTTTTGAAGGATTAAGTGATAAAGACAAGGAAGCTGTTTGAAGATATATTTCCTCCAGAGCCAGAAAAACGTGGTAAGGGAATGCCTCATGTACCGTATCGTCATGTATCAAATAGCCTGTTATATCTTTTAATTACTGGGTGCTGATGGTGTGACCTACCGTCCGGAGGTGTATGGGCATCGAAAAGTGCTTCTCACAGGTGGTTGAAACGATGGTACTCAGATGGGACTTTTGAATATTTGAAAGCGAGGGTACTGGCGATTACCTTCAGTAGAGCTTCGCTTAACGCCGACGAAAGGGGGCTTATAAATTGGGACTTTGGAGGCATAGATGGTTCTTTTTCCCCCTGGGAAAGGCGGAGGTGAAGAAATTGCTTATGGCGGTAAAGGTAAGGGAGTCTTAATTCATACTTTTACTGAAGGTAATGGTATGCCTTTAGCTAACTCCACGACACCAGCTAACGGCAGCGAAAGAGAGCAGGTGATACCACTACTCGATAAAGTAAAGATTAAAACTTTAAAGCCTGGTAGACCTCGCAAGAGAGTTAAGTATTGGCGACTGATAAAGGCTACGATTCAAAGGAAAAACGTGCCATTTTACGCAAGCGTGTTATCCGACCTCAAATACCAAAAAGAGTCTGGAAAATCGGAAAAATAAGGGTAGACCAATAAAAATTGCTGTTCCTAGATTTCAGCAGGAACGCTGTTTCGCCTGGTATCAACGCAAATATCGTCGTCTCGTAGTCAGATGGGAACGTCAAAGTGCTTATTTTAACTCTTTATCGACCTCGCTACTATCCACATCTGGGTTCATAAAATCTTATTAGTGGGATAGGTTTATACTTGGATTCAGCAACGCCGGATAAAAAGCACTATACTTAAAACCACAACCAGTAAACTTATATGCAAACTGCTCCAAAGTTTCTGCTCGTACTGGTTCTGCTCCATTAAAAGCTAAATCCCAACTGCTTAAGTTCAGATAGGTAAATTCTTCTGGTTGGATTTTTTTGACACACAAATCATAGGCAAAATTCGGTCCACCACTAGTAGTTGCTCTGTATTTAGAAATCGCTTTTAACCATCGTATTGGCTTTTGTAAGAATGCCGTTGGAGGCATTAGAATACTGTGGAATCCTGCATAAATCGGTTGCAAAACATGGCCAATTAATCCCATGTCATGTAACAAAGGCAACCAACTAACAACAATACTATTCTCACTATGACCAAAAGCTGTTTGGATTAACTGCTGGTTGTGGATAATATTTCCATGAGTGACCATCACTCCTTTTGGTGTTCCTGTAGAACCAGAAGTATATTGCAAAAATGCCAAGCTATTTGGTGATACTTCCGTCTGTACAAATTCTTCTAGATTACTTTCAATAGCATCTGTAGCCATCAATTTTAACTGAGCTAATTCTGGCTCTTGAGTCCATTTTTTCTCTATGTCAGCCAATATTGATCTGGTTGTCAGTGCTACTGTTGCTTGAGCGTCGTTAACAATAGAGAGCAACCTAGATAACTTCTGATTGCCTTTGGGAGGATAAACTGGAACTGCTATTACCCCTGCATACAAACACCCGAAGAAAGCCGTAGTAAATTCTAATCCAGAAGGATATAATAGTAAAGCTCGTTTTCCTTTTAAAGATTGGAGATGAGCCGCAATTATTTTTGCTTGTTTATCTAATTCCCTGTAGGTAAGACTTCCTGATTCTGTTTCTCCGTCTTGAAGAAATATATAGGCTTGTTTGTTGGGCTGATATTGCGCTCTATAAGTGAGAATTTCTAATAATGTTTGGTATGTAGTATCTAAATCAATCATTTCTATGCTTTCCTTATTTATTGGTTTTGGTACGTCTTGCTTATCCTGCTTGAGTATTATTTGACATAGCTTGAGAATTGAATGATAATTATGTAAGGGATGAGCGATTTAATTGAACTACCCTTCAAGCTTTGATTAATTCGACTGATAGCGATTGCAAAGACTAAATTCATGGGAGTAGAAATTGCATTAAATCCGATGAGGAGCAAAACAATTGTCAATTCGCAATTCGCAGTTAAATACAAAAATCAATTATCCGACTGCATACCTCAAGTTTCCCTTAGCAATCCGTGCAAAATGCGATAGACCTCTCCGAGAATTAACTTCAAACCCTTATTATTTAAGGACTCAAACCTAATTTCCGGAGATGTCTAATGACAACAAGCCTCCAGGGGTGGATGCAACGATCAGAAAACCGCTAGAGATTTCTACCGACAAATGACATAGCAAAGTCAGAATTATGCCTGTGAGCGGTAGCAAAATAAAGTTAATCGGCGTTGCTGAATCATGGGATGATTTCACTATATTTTGAACGAAGTATTAATAGTTTCAGACGTTAATTCATCCCGCACTTATGCAACGCCAGTTAATCAATAGGGATTTTGTCATCAAGCCTGATTTGAGGCTAGTAATCAGTTCGGCTTTGGATTCTTCTAAGACAATTGAAAACAGAAACGTAAAAAGAAATAGAAAGACGACTATTTTTATCGATATCGATAAGGCATTAAGCATGATTATTAATTACCTCCAATCCCCTGCTCTAAAATTTGAATACAGTCATCTAGAATTTTTCCGATGGCATCTAGAGGTAGATCGGGGCTGTCTTTCACTAACTTATCGACATCAATTCCCAGAGAGAAGGGAATAAAGTATCTGAGTTGAGTGCCCAAAGTCACAATCGCAAAGGCAGCACAATCAGGGTTAAGATCGGCTTTAAGCTGCCCCTGAGCAATCGCCTCTTGCATACTTTTTTTTACAAGTATAGCTATGTCATCATTTGTCCGTTTGAAAACTTCTTCTCTAAACGGGACATCACCATGGTGAGGCCCTCGAAATAGAATTTGAGTCCAATCTGGATTTGCTAATTGAAACTCTAAAATTGCTTGCAGTAGTGCTCGCAAATAAACAAAAAAGCCAGATTGGACACTTGGTAAATTTGCCTTAGCAATGAATACTTTCCTAGCTTCTAATGCGCGATCAACTAGATAAAGGTAGAGGTCTTGCTTATCTTTAAAGTATTGATAAAAACTACCTTTGGCAATCTTTGCCCGATTCACAATAGCAGAAATCGAGGCTGATTCATAACTATGGTTGGCGAACTCAGTGATTGCTGCATTTGCGATATTCTGCCGTTTTACTTGAGGCAAATTAAAGAAGGTTTGGGACGGCATAATTTTAGCTGTCAGTTATATGACTAGTTAGTCACATTATTAAGCTACAGCAAAATTTAGAGTTTGTCAATATCCATCAGGATTTACCAGCAATTCTAAATTTAAGAATTAACAAGGGACTGAGGGGCATGGGTCAAAGTAGGGGGAAAATAAATTTGACCTGAAATCACACGCCCGCCCGATGAGTAAATGATTAAAATATTGGGATTTACAGCCCTGCTAGGATATTTACAGGTAGCCGTAGCCAAAATGGAAAATCCAAGAAAAGATAGTCCAAAAAGAGCGATACAGTATCAAGGATGCAGTACTGAGTGCTTTTGGTGCCTTTTTCATGCAGTGTGAATCATTTTTAGAGTATCAAAAGCAACTGAATGGTCAAAAAGGACGAGACAATACTCAGGCTCTATTTCATGCATCTAAAATTCCTACTGATAATCAGATTCGTAATACTATTGACCCAATCAAAGCAGAAACACTATTTGAAGTATTCGCGCATATTTATCGAATATTAAAGACAAAAGAATACTTAGAACCATTTGAAGTTCTGGGCAAGCAATTGCTAGTCAGCTTAGATGGAACTGAATATTTTTCATCCCAATCAATTTACTGTGAGCAGTGTTCCCACCGTACCCATAAAAACGGAACAGTAACTTACTTTCATAGCGCCATTCTCCCAAATTTCCCATTCCAAGTCTGAAAAATCTGTAGAATATGGTTTTCGAGCCATTACCGTTAGAGTAGATACACTGCTTTTAAAGCATCCTATCGTCATGGTTCTACCTAACAAACCATCTTTAGGTTTACTTTATAAATAGTCTCTGATATGCATTGGGGTATTGAAAGTTTTCATAGAGCAATAAAACAAGTATGTGGTATATGCAGATTCATGGTTAGAGATAGCAATGCAATCAAAACAAATATATAGGACTTACGCACTGTACAAAATAGTCATCCTGTCTATTAACGTAAGTACGTTGTTTCAAGCTTTTAAATATCACTTTTAATTTTGGCGATCGCCAAAATTATGGTTGAAAAATCTGGCTAGAAGCCTTGAAAACAATACCTGTTATTTTGGCTTCTCTGTCAATGCGTAAGTTCTAATATATTTTGTTCGCTTCACGCATTTGTTCGTTTAGAAAAAATGCGTTCTGAAAAAGTTATTTCTAATTGGTATGAATTGCAAAGAAACCTATTCACACAAGTGATTCGTGAATATGTTTTAGATAATTTAAGCAGTGCTTGCACTGCTTAATACCCATATTTATCTCTTTTTGTCAATGCGTAAGTCCTATAGTCTATTTTATATGGCAAAAATGCTACTTGTCTTTTTCTTTAGGGACTTTGAGGTGACTGGTAAGTCGCAGACGGAGAGGCGATGATGAGTTTTTTATGTGTGGTTAATTTTTTCTAAAGAGTTAGATGTTATCATAGCTACTTCTCGATTTCTTCCCGATTATCGTTTAATTTTATTTTTGTAGAGGAAAGAAATTCAGTTAGATTGCCGGAGAAAAAAAGTGGAAAATAGTAATAGATCACTAAAATCTGGTTCTGGTGCGGCTTTTATGGTGGAGGTTAAGGATAAAGAAAAATTAGTGATTGTTCAGGAAGTGGAGCGCTCTTATCTACGGAAGCTGGATATTGATAAGGTAGTGGGGAATATATCTCAGGCTGTGAATGCACAACATGGGTTACAGGTTTATGCTGCTGTCCTAGTTAAGACTGGTAGTATTCCAAAGACTTCCAGTGGTAAAATTCAGCGTCATGCTTGTAAAAATGCATTTATCAATGGCAGTTTGAACGTGTTGCAAGATTGGAGTGAAGATCCATGGCAGAAAGCGAATTTTCGGTATTTACATTACAGACTGATGTCGAATCTTTGTTTGAGAAAGTACAAGCTGGTAAATAGTAATTAAATCGAAATTCAGATATATCGAATAAAGGTAAATTCAATGCAATTGAACGACAAAATAGAAAATCTTACCAATTTGAGTAAGAAGAAAAACATAACTATAAAAGGAAATCATTTAAAAACTCAACAGTTTATTCATGCTTTAGTTATTAACATAATTCCTTTACTGGGAACAATATTAGCAGTCGAAATAGCATTAAAATCAGGTATTGGAAAAGTGGAAATTGGACTACTAGTTAGTCTATATATTTTAACATTGGTAGGGATTAGTGTTGGTTTTCATCGACTCTTTTCTCACTCTACTTTCCAAGCTCATATTGCTGTAAAAATTCTCCTGGCTATCCTTGGCTCTATGGCATGTCAAGGACCGCTGATTTATTGGGTGAGCAATCACAGACGGCATCACCAATACAGCGATAAACCAGGAGACCCCCATTCACCTTATTACATTGAAGAGGAAGCTATAGATCCAATTCTAGGATTATGGCATGCCCAAGTTGGTTGGACATTTACTCATGAAATTACAAATACTTTTTTGTTTGCTAAAGACTTACTTCGAGACTCGTACTCTGAAAGTATGGCTGAAAAATTTAAAAGCAAATCGAAAAGAAGCTGTAAATCTGGTAGGAGAGAAAGTAGTAACTAGATATGAAAAATATCTTAGTTTTTGTATTATTAGTTTTCACACTGGAACTACGAATCTGTCGCGGATTACTCTACGACGGATTGATAATCCTCGTAAGTGATTGGTTGACACACCTACAAAACTTAAAGCGATAAAATTTACAATGGAATCCATCGCAATTATTGGCATTGGCTGTCGTTTTCCTAGTGCAAATACTCCCCAAGCTTTCGCTTAGTTGGTGGAGTAAACTTGATTTTGTCTCCAGAACCAACTATCACTTTTTCTCAAGCACGTATGATGGCTGCTGATGGTCGCTGTAAAACCTTTGATGCTAGTGCTGATGGTTATGTTCGAGGGGAAGGATGCGGAATTGTAGTTCTTAAGCGTTTAGAAGATGCCTTCAGAGATGGGGACAATATTCAAGCAGTGATTAAAGGTTCAGCTGTTAATCAAGATGGTTTAACTAACGGACTGACAGCACCAAATGGGCCTTCTCAAAAAGCCGTTATCCGTAAAGTGCTACAAAAAGCAGGGGTAAAACCAGCACAAATTAGTTATGTTGAAGCACACGGAGCTGGTACATCTTCGGGAGATCCCATCGAGGTAAATACCTTGAAAAATGTGTTGATGGAAGATAGGGAGCTAAATCAAACCTGTTGGATTGGTTCAGCCAAAACCAATATGGGTCATTTGGAAGCAGCAGCAGGAATTGCTGGCTTAATTAAGGTGGTATTATCGCTACAACATAAGGAAATTCCACCTAACTTGTATTTAAAGGAATTAAATCCTTGGCGTTGCATAATAAGAATATGAATTAGGGTGAATCTCCATGAAATGTCCACGTTGTGATTCAGACCATATCCGTAAAAATGGAAAGCAGCGAGGTAAACAAAATTACTTATGTGCTGATTGCGATCGTCAATTTATTGAACACCACAATCAAAAAGGTTACGATGATGAAATCAAACGTGAATGCTTAGAGATGTAGGTTAATGATTCCGGTTTCCGTGCAATAGAAAGAGTCAAAAAAGTTTATCACACAACGGTGATTTCCTGGGTCAAACAACTTGGTAATCAACTGCCAGAAAATCCAGAAACAACTGAAATACCAGAAATAACTGAAATTGACGAATTAGAAACATTTGTCGGCTCAAAAAAACAAGATTTGGGTCTGGACTGTAGTTAATCACAAAACTTCGGGTATTTTAGGATGGGTTTTAGGAAATAGAAGTTCTGTTCACGCAGTGTGGCACTTCGTGCCATAACTTTCAAACAATTGTGGCTCAGAATTAAGGCATGGAATTCTTACTTTTATGTTACAGATGGCTATCCGGTTTATCCATGTTTTATTAATCAGGAAGACCATATTGTTAGTAAAACATATATGACAAGAGTGGAAGGAGAAAACAGCAGATTAAGGCATTACTTAGCACGATTGAAACGTAAAACTTTTTGTTATTCCAAGTCAGTAGAA
>JBCCLY010000062.1:0-10880 GCA_039026655.1 Cyanobacteria bacterium P01_C01_bin.38
CCCCCCCCCCCCCCCCCCCCCCCCCCCCCCCCCCCCCCCCCCCCCCCCCCCCCCCCCCCCCACGGCCCAAGAGTTAACAAACCATTGGTAGTGGGAGCATCTTGCTCCCTAATTGTTACTAATCCCCAATTACCAACTACCAATTACCAACTGCCAACTACCAACTACCAACTACCAATTACCAACTACCAATTACCAATGCCCAATCCCCAATCCCCCATGCCCAATCCCCCATGCCCAATCCCCAACTATCAACTAACCTTTTAATGACTTAGTAGGAATAATAATTCCTTTACCACCTAGCAAGCGGGAATAAATTTTGCCTTGGTTGTCGTGTATTGTAAAATTGGCGGCAACGCTGGTAGCTGTTTTAGTTACAATTTCGCAGGAAACGTAAAAAGGTTTATTGTTGGGAGTTGCTGCATATTGTTGGTGTTTTTGGATTTGAGCGGGTAAACACACTTCTTGATGATAGTGCTGCAACCAAACCCATAGGGGATGAGTACTCAAATCAACGGAGAAGGGATTTACCCAATAAACGGGAAACTGCCCTTGTTGTTTTCTATCGATTTCGTTCCAAACACATTCGATAGTAATTTTTTCTGGACTAATATTTAAAACTTTTGTCAGCCCTTTAAAAGATTCCCCGTGAAATAAAGGAAATATTGCAGGATTTTGTTGATAAAAATCATTACCTTTAATAGTAATAATATTATCTTCTGTCATATTTAAATTTTCGTAAATCGGACTTTCAGTATGTTGCGGTAATAAATGAATGTCATCAATACTGAAATGATAGTTAATTTTTCCTTTTTTATTCCTACTCCATATTTTCGCTTTAAAAACTATTTCTTGATGCTCGTGTTTAGCAATTTCTTCTAAATCTAGAATATATTCTTCTGCCAAATTTTCATCAAAAGGTATTCCCTTCAACACTTTAAAATTGTTGTAGTAATAAAACCTATATCCTGGATAAAGTTGCTCGCAAGCATTAATCATCCATTGCGTTCCACAAGTAGCGGGTAAAACTGGCTTTCCACCTACTATATGATCTTGTAAAAAGGGGTTGGCTGCTTCCGTTAATCGTCGATGAATGCGATAGCTTCTTAACTGAGAATTATAATTTAACGGTACCGGAGGCGGAGAAATTGGACTACCAATTACAACTTGTGTAGAATCCCGGAAAGAATTATCAAGTTCGTTAACTAGCATTTTTGCTCCCGCTTCTACCGGAATAATTTCAATTCCTCTACGGGCAAATTCTTTCTTCAATTCCGGCGTTACCATACCGCTATCCCAACCACCCCAATTGATAGCCACTACATGACATTGAGGATATTGTCGTTTTAGCAGATGAGCAGATTTATTAAGAATTTCGTTAGCTAAAGCGTAATCTGATTGACCGACATTTCCGTAAAAACCGGCAACAGAAGAGTATAAAACTAAATGTTCCAACTTAGAAAGATTCACACAGCTAAGAAGATTTTCTAAACCTTGAATTTTAGCGCTGTAAACTTTTTCAAAATCTTCCGTACTCTTATTTTGAATTAACTTATCAGCTAAATTTCCTGCACCATGAATAATACCAGTTATTTCACCCATATCTGAAGTAACAGCAGTTATTTGCTGTTGTAAATCGTGAGTATTTGTAACATCAACACTAATATATTCAGCTTCACCCCCAACAATTTTAATTGCTTCTAAAGTTTGTTTTATTTCTCGGTCAGAAATAATTTGATTATAAATCTTTTTCACCTGCATGGGAGTAGGTTTTTCTCCCCGTGCAAGCAAATCTTCCATAATCCGTTTTTTCAAAGCTGGCTCATCAAAACAATTATTTGCAAATAAAGGTTCGGATTCCAAAAGTTGCGATCGACCAAGTAAAATAAACTTACAAGGATACTGCCTTGCCAATTCAATCGCACATTTTGCAGTAATACCTTTAGCTCCACCACTAACAAGAAAAACCGATTCCGGACGAATTGAAGTTGCTGTTTGCATAGAATTTCTAAATAATAATGAGTAAAAAAGGGAGTAGGGAGTAGGGAGTAGGGAGTAGAGCGGGACAAGGAGACAAGGAGGAATCCAATTCCTAACTCCTAACTCCTAACTCATAACTCTTAACTCTTGACGGTAAATGATGAAAATTGATGTAATTCTCGCGTCTATCGTTGAAGCGCTCTTTTCTAATCGCAGATACAATTGCAAATGTGGTAAATGTGAAAAAAGTTACCATCAAAGCTATTAATATTGGTATTAATCGGTCAGTATCGCTATTATTTGTGTTATCGCTATTGCTACCATTATTCGTATTAGACGTATTAGCTGTGCTAGATGTAGTAGATGTGGGACTTACATCCGGTTGAGCAGTTACAGTTTCGTTACTTATACCCCCAACCAAAGTAATATCACCTAAGTCATGCTTATCTTTAGGTAAATTAATTTTTGATTTATGGGTTTGATAACCGTTCGCTTCTACTGTTATTTCCCCTTGAAGAACTCCATTGCTATCAGGATTTGCACTAAATCGGTAAATTCCTTCGATATCGGTGTATAAAACCACGGAATTACCATTATTATCATTAAATATGACCTTTGCCGCGCTAATAGGCGCTTGTTTGCTCCAATCAACAACGCGACCAATATAATTAGCTTTTTGATTTCCAGACATGGTATATTAGTAAGTAATTCAAAACTCCTAACTTTGAAGACGGAGTTCCGAGTGGTTCAAAGAAGCTGTAAATTTCTACCTTCTTTAACTTATAAGAACTCCTTTTCCCAACCCCAACCCCCAACTCCTAGTTCCCCGTAGAGACGTAGCATCGCGCTACGTCTCTACTGCTATTTGGGTAATGGGTAGTGGGTAGTGGGTAATTGGTAGTTGGGGATTGGGGATTGGGGATTGGGGATTGGGGATTGGGGACAAGGAGTTAAGAGTTAGGAGTTAGGAGTTAGGAGTTAGGAGTTAGGAGTTAGGAAACCGTAGTGGGAGCATCTTGCTCCCTGATTGTTTACTATTCCTTATTCCCGACTACCAACTAACAAATACCAACTACCAACTACCAACTACCAACTACCAACTACCAAATACCAACTACCAACTACCAACTACCAACTAACAAATACCAACTACCAACTACCAACTACCAATCCCCAATGCCCCATGCCCCATGCCCAATCCCCAATCCCCAATTCCTAACTCCTAACTCATAACTCCTAACTCTCAACCGTCATAGTCACTCTTCCTTGCATACCGTAGCCAACTTCGGTTATTAAACGATTTGAGTCGTGTAATTCGGCTTGGATGTGGTTGACGCAGTTTTGAGGATCGATTTGGGGGTGTATGTCGATTGCTCTACAAAAAACTTTTCCCCATTCCCAAGTTAGTGTTTTGGTTAATCCGAATAATCCACCAGCAATCGGACTAAAGTTAATTTTTTGTTCTAATCCGAAAGCGCCGTCGAGTCGAGTTACCGTACAAAAGCAACTGTATCCGCTTTCTGCTGCTGCGTTAAGGGATTTTTTGAGATGTTTGGCAATGAAGAATACAAGTTTGGCGATCGCCTTTTCTTCTGGGGAGTATTTGATATGGTTGTCGGCGGTGTTAAATATTGGATGAATATGAATGAAGGCTGCTATGGTACCGCAGTTGGCTGCAATTGCTGCTAGCTGTTGCTGTAGATGCTTTTCGCTGGTGTCTTCTAAAATGATGTTTTTGATATTGCTTGGTAATTCCGAGCGTGTGGGAATTATCGATTGGGGAAGGCTTAAAACTACTACTTTCAAACCCTTTTGAGTTAATGATTCGGCTAAAGCGGAGGTGGTGAGGGAGCCATCATCGGTTATTAAGATGATGTTTCCCTCTGGTAGTGCAAATTCTAAAAAATCGGGTTGGGGAAGGAATTGCAATTTTGCGGGGTGTCTTGCAACTCCTCCGATTTCTTTTAATGGCTGGCTGGTGTCAGAGTGTAGCTTTTTTTTTTCACCTCCAGATAATGTCTGGAGATATTCAACTATTTGTCCGATTGTCCTTAATTCGCTTATTTCTTCTAGGTTATCGGGTTTGGGTAAATCCGGGTATGCTTCTTGTAATGCACCCATGATTTCTACTCGTTTAATGGAATCAATACCTAAGTCGGCTTCCATATCCATTTCCATTTCCAGCATTTCGACAGGATAACCCGTTTTTTCGCTGGTTATTTCTAGCATGGTTTGACCGAGGTTACTGGTATCAACGCTGGTTGAAACGATTTCTGTAGGAATTTTGGCTTCTATAGTTTCAATTTCTGAAGATTCTACCGCTGTTTCCGGAATAGAAAGATCGGCTATAGGTTGATTATCTTCAATTTCAGCAGTTTGTATTTCAACGGTGCTGTTATTTAGATCGCCTCCAGATAATTTCTGGAGATATTCTACTATTTGACCGATGGTACGCAGTTCGCTTAATTCTTCTACGTTATCAGACTTGGGTAGGTTAGGATACATTTCTTGTAATGCACCCATGATTTCTACTCGTTTGATGGAATCGATGCCTAAATCGGCTTCCATATCCATATCCATCTCCAGCATTTCTACAGGATAACCCGTTTTTTCACTGGTGATTGCTAGGAGGTTTGTGTCTAAATCTGATAAGTCTACGGTTGTGGAGATCCCAGAAGTGGAACCATTCGTTGGAATTTCTTCTGTAACGGTATTTTCGCTATCAGATTGCTCCGTTTTGTTTGTGACAACTGCTACCGGTTCGGGTTTGGCTTCTGTTTTAGTTTCTACTGTGGGGGTATTTCCATTGGTTGGACTTTCTTGGGCAATAATATTTTCAAGATCGAGTTGGGAAGCTTTGTTTGTGGCAGCTATTACAGGTTCTGTTTTGGTTTCAACTTTAGGAGTATTACCATTAGCTGAAGTTTCGGTAACGGTATTTTCTACGGTTTGTTGTGCAGCTTTATTGGTGACGGGTAATGTGAGGCTTGTTTTAACTTCTTGATTAGTAGTACCTTCGGTTTCAATTACCTGTTCGTATTCTTGCTGGATATGTTGGAAGAAGTTTTTGGTGTATTCTACTTGATCTTTCAAATACTGTTCGTGAACTTTGAGGGTATCTCCTTGATGGCTGTGAAACTGAACCATACCCCGCTCTAAGCTTTCGATAATTTTCGGCTTGAGTGATTCGCTTGATTCGGTTTTAGCAAACAAAGAATTCTGCTGCCCCATCAGTTGGAAAAATGTTTTAATATATTCCACTTGATGGTTGAGGTACTGAGCGTGAACTTGTAGATTCTCGCTTTGATTTTGTCCGAATTGAGTTAAGACGTATTCCAAGCTTTCTAAAACTTGTTCGTAGTTTATAAGTTCGTTAGCCTTACTTTGCATATGCACGTTTGATTTAGAATTTGATTGCGGAAGAGTGGAGGCGGAAGAGGGGGAAGAAGGGGTAGAGGGGGTAGAATTTTCTACTTGTTTCTTTTTCTTCTTCTCTTCGATTACTACTTCTTTTTTATGTCCGTTTCCGTTGTTGTGATTGGGAGTAAAGGTTTGAGAAGAAGTGAAATTTTCTACTTTCTCTCCTTGTCCCCTTGTCCCCTTGTCTCCGTTATCGTTAGTACTCTGAGAAGTTACTGAGCTTGCTGTATTTGAATTAGCAACAGCCTCTACGGGTTTTTGATGAGACTCTACCTGATGCGGCTCTAGAAGGGCTTTTTCCCATCTCTGCTTTGTTTTCTCAGATACGTAATTGCTACCGTTTAATTTGATATTTAACCCTTTCTTAGTTTCAGCAGGTTGCTGCGGTACTAGTTGATAAGGATCTAAATTTTTCAAAGTTATTCCGGCAACTCGTAGCTGAATTACGGCTTCTCTTAAACAGTAGTCGCTATCCTTTCTGGGGCTTGAATTTAAAGCAATTGCCATGTGAGGGCGATCGCCTAATATATCTTTGACTAAGTTGGTAAGAATTTTTCTGGGACCGAATTCTACGAAGCAGTAACCGCCGTCTGCATAGATGTTTTCGATTTCCTGTTTAAATAGTACTGAATTAGATAGTTGAGATTCAAGGGTTTTTTGCAGGTGAATCGGATCTGTGGAATGTTGTTTTGCTGTAACGTTGGTGTAGACGGGGATTTGAGGGGATTTGAAGGTGACGCTTTTGGTTGCGATGGCAAATGATTTCTGAGCGAATGCTATCAAGGGTGTGTGGAATGCTGCGGCTACAGGTAATACCACGGCGGCACATCCAGAGTCGTGCAGAATCTTTTGCAGTTGATGAATTTGTGGTGTAGCACCAGCTAATACCACTTGTCGGGGTGAATTCAAGTTGGCAATCTGAACTTCGGGATATTGTTTGAGTACCGATTCGATTTTACCTATGTCTTCTTTCACGGCCAACATTGCGCCGGTATCGTAGTTAGGATCTTCCGGTGCCGCCATTGCTTGCCCTCTAGCTTTAACTAAGGCGCAATAATCTTCGTCGCTCAAAGCTTGACTTGCCCACAGTGCGGTTAGTTCGCCAAAACTATGTCCGGCAACAAAATCAGGTTTAAATCCGGCTTGTTGCAGTATTTTGTAGTATCCCGCGCTCAACATTCCGATGGCTGGTTGGGCGTATTCGGTGCGTTGCAATGCTGCGATTTGAGCATTTTTCTCGTTTTCGCCAAATACCGGATGGGGAAAGACAATTTCCGAAAGCGGTTGCAAATTATCTTTGAGCAACAAACTGTCCATGTAACCGTATAGATGACGCAATTGAGGAAAGTTCATCAATACTTCTTTGCCCATATTGAGATATTGTGAACCTTGTCCGGAGAACAACGCAACTACTTTTCCTTTTAAATTAATACCTTCGGAACGGTAATGTATTCCGGTAGGATGTTCCCATTCGGTTGCTGACGGTTTGTTTTTCAGCAAGTCGATACTTACTTTGAGTCTTTTGCAAGTCTCTGATAAAGACGATGCAACAAACCCGATTCTTGCTGAAGAGGTAGGAATTTCTTTGAATTTGCTTGCTTCTACTAGTTCGGAATAATGTTTATTTCCTGCGGTAGATTGCAGCTTTTCTAAAGTCTGTTCGCAGCTTTGCACCAATAGAGCATGGTTATCTTCAAACAATAGCACTTGAGCGGGCGTATTATGCAAGCGATATGCGCTATCGTGTTCGCCGCGATATTCTTCTAAAACTACATGGTAATTGGTTCCACCAAAGCCAAAAGAACTGACACCAGCACGTCTGGGGGCTTCGCCACTAGGAGAAATCCAGGGACGAGTTTCTGTATTCAAGTAAAAGGGAGAATTCTTGATATTTAGTTTGGGATTGGGGGAAGATACGTTGATGGTGGGGGGCAATACTTTATGATGCAGCGCCAAAGCTGTTTTAATCAAGCTAGCCGCACCAGCCGCAGCTTTAGTGTGTCCAATTTGCGATTTAACGCTACCCAGTGCAATGTGCTGCCCCTGGGAATTATCCTGGCTAAAATATTCTCGCAAAGATGCAAACTCGGTGGGGTCGCCCGCCATAGTCCCGGTACCGTGGGCTTCTACTAAATCTACAGTCAGAGGATCGAACCCTGCATCATCATAAGCGCGTTGCAAAGCTTTGATTTGTCCTTCTTTACGGGGTGCGTAAATACTCTTAAATCTGCCGTCGCTAGAAGTACCAATACCCTTGATAACTGCATAGATTTTATCGTTGTCTCTTTCTGCATCAGACAAACGCTTGAGAACTATCATTCCCAAACCTTCACCCAACATCATCCCGTCGGATTTTGCATCAAAAGGTTTCACTTTATCGCCAGGAGAAACCGCAGGTGTTTTACTAAAACTGATATATGCTGAAACCGAGTTATCTGTATCCACACCTCCGGTAAGCATCATATCGCAGCGATGATCTACCAGTTCGGCGATCGCCATTTTTAAAGCAGCCAAAGAGCTAGCGCAAGCCGCATCTACTGTACAGTTAAGCCCGCCTAAATTAAAGCGGTTGGCGATACGCCCAGAAATCACATTTGATAACATTCCAGGGAATGCATTCTCATCCCACTCAACGTAAGCACTTTGAATTTTTTGAATAATTTTTTGTGTATCTTCGTCAGACAAACCGCTGCTTTTTAAAGCTTTTTCCCATATTGGATACTGCAACCTCGAACTAAGCGGTACACCCAACTTCAAAGCCGCAGAGCCTAAGACAACTCCCACATTATCGCGGTTAAATTCGCGCTTCTCGCTATAGCCAGCATCTTCCATAGCTTCCTTCGCAACCACCAAACTTAATAGTTGCGAAACATCAGTAACTTCTAAAATATTTGGGGGAATACCAAATTCCATTGGGTTGAAATCAACTTGGGGAATAAATCCACCCTTATTACAATAAGTTTTATCTTCTTTTGTTCTAGGATTACTATCGTAATAATCTTCTATATTCCAATGAGTATCAGGAATATCGGTTATACAGTCTATTTCATCAACAATATTTTGCCAATATTCTTGTATATTTCTAGCTTGAGGAAAAATTGATGCCATCCCAACAATGGCTATAGGATTATATTGCAATTGTCTGTTAACTTTGTTCATTGACATAGAATCTTTTGAGGGCATTTTTTGTTTTTTGACCTTAATAAACCTCTTCACAGCCTTTTCGCAATTGTTAATTTGTTCTTCCAATTGCGCCAATGCCTTATCGATAGATTGAGCCGACATAGGACATAAAATAAATTAGTATTGAAGATAACCGAAAAGCGATTTAATCGGAACTGTAGCGACTAGAAAATTCAGCTATATCTATCGCGAATCTAGATAGCATAGCTGCCCAATTAATTAAAAATTGGATAATAAACTTAGATAAGTAAATTATAAATACTTTTTCTCCGACAAAAAAGTGAGGAGAAATGCAACCCCGATTAATTTATTGTTTTAAAAAAGTTTAGATAATTTCCCCTACTTATACTTTCCAATATTTTATCCCCATTGCGCGTCTATCCCAGGTTAGATGAAACAAACTAAATCAAACTTGTTTCGTGACATTCGGGCAAAAGGTCAATTACATTATTGAAGCTAGAAAAATAATCTTCTAATGCCTTTGCAGCTTGCCCAGTAAATTCCATCCATTCTTGTAGACGGTTATTTGAAGACACTGTTTCCCATTCAAAAGGGATAGGTTTGGGAGTAGCTACTAAAACAGAAACGCTATTTTTATCGGAGCCGTTTTGATTATTAAACCTGACTGCGGCTATGTAATCCGTATTAATGACAACGTTCTGTATTTTAATAAATGCCATAGCTAATTAAAACGCCTTGGAAGATAATTTTATGAACTGTAAACAATAATGTTTGACAACTTAGTTACAAAATCACACCATCTAAAATATTGAATGCCCAGCGGTAAATACTTTACTCGCGCACATCAACTAAGCAATGAATTTGTCCTTGAGAATGGACAACTCATTACAGCTAAAAATCGTAATTAGACTAGTTTTAATTTTTAGTTATTCCTTAGAAATTAACTAACTATTAAAAATCTAATCACTTGAATAATTAGAATTAATACCAACAGTAGCACAGCTTAAACAAAGCAGATGATACCGTTTTGAGCAATTCGGAAATAAATTTAATTTTTTTAAACTGTCAATTATCTCAAAAAAATTCCATTAATCGTATACTTAATTACTTCATTAGCATAAGTGTAATTCAACGAAAAGTTGTCTTGTATTAATAGCCTTCGTTGATTGTGAAGTAGCTGTAAGTTTGTTGTAAAGGAATATCGGTAATGATCGGATACAGTTTAAAATTGATATTCTACAAAGGGTATTTACTCAAGGAAACATAATAATAAAAATAATATCCGTAATCATCAATAGTTAAAAATCAAGTTAATATATCAATTTAGAATATATCAATTTACATAAACAAAAATAGTTACTATTGAATCTTTTAAGTTTTACAAATTGTTCGCCATCAATAAATGGCAATTCAGATACTTTCATTATTAGAACAAAGCACATATAAGAACAAAACGATTGGGAATATATAGTTCGCTTTGAGCAGAATTATAATTGGTAGTTGGTAGTTGGTAGTTGGTAGTTGGTAGTTGGTAGTTGGGGATTGGGCATGGGGCATGGGGGATTGGTAGTTGGTAGTTGGTAGTTGGGGATTGGTAATTCGTAATTAGAGATTGGGCATGGGGGATTGGTAGTTGGTAGTGGGTAGTTGGGGATTGGTAATTCGTAAGTGGGCATTGGGCATTGGTAATTAAAGATTGGGCATGGGGAATTGATAATTGATGATTGATAATTGGGCATGGGGCATTGGGGATTGGGGATTGGTAGTTGGGGATTGGTAATTCGTAATTAGAGATTGGGCATGGGGAATTGATAATTGATAATTGATAATTGATAATTGTAAACAGTCAGGGAGCAAGATGCTCCCACTACGGTTTCACAACTCCTAACTCCTAACTCCTAACTCATAACTCATAACTCATAACTCCTAACTCCTAACTCCTAACTCCTAACTCCTAACTCCTAACTCAAAAATACAAATAATCCGATCTCGCGATCTTTTCGGGTTGTTTATCTGTCCATTTTTGCCAGCGGGATATTCCGCTACGAATTAAATCTAGATTTTCGTCGCCGATGAAACAAACTCGGCGCATTTTTTCGCAAGTTATTAAAATTTCACCGTTACCCATAAATGGTGCAATTACATAATTGTTTTGAGCTGTAAACATATTTATCAAATACTGTATTATCCCTTCCACGTTGTCTAAGTTGACTGGTATCTGTGGTTTGGGTATTGCTTCTCGCGAAAAAATTCCTACGTATATTTTGCCTAATAACAATTCATACTGAAAATTCATGCGAGTAGTGCTGCAAAATTGATAAATGTTGTTTTCCGAA